>CANFGH010000014.1 GCA_947446285.1 Chloroflexota bacterium | reverse complement strand
GGAAGGGCCTCTGGACGATCACCTCTATGAGGGACCGCTTGGTGCAACCGCTCCGACCCATGGTCTGCCACGGTTCCGCGAAGCAACCTTCCACGCGGCATACCCATTCGGGCGGGTCGACTTGCACGATCCAGACGTTCCGTTGCGCATATCCCTCGGTGCGTGGAACCCGCTCGTACCCGGGGCGGTCGAAGACAGCAGCCTTCCAGCTGTTGCCCTCCAGATCGGCCTGACGAACCCGGGCCCCACGCCAGTCGACGCATCCGTGGCCTTCGTCCTGCGGAACTTCATCGGCACCAACGGCGAGACGGGCACACCGAGCCGCAATGTCAACGAGTTCCGGACCGGCACCATCGCTGATGGGCGAACGCTGACTGGCGTCCTACTCCGCACCGATGGCCTCGCCGCTACCGACGAGTGTTGGGGCACCGTCGCCATCTCCACGCCCATGCCCGATGTGACAACACGCCTTGCTTGGACAAGCGCCGGTTGGGGCGGTGCCCTCCTCGAGTTCTGGGACACCTTCACCGCAACCGGGCACGTGACGCCCGTCGATGCGAACCCGTCCGACCCCGCACCGATTGCAACCATCGTCGTCGCAACCACCGTCCCCGCCGGAACCACGATTACCGTGCCGTTGACCCTGTCGTGGCACTTCCCGAACCGACTGTCATGGACACCTGATGGCACTGCCGTGGGCCTGGGCGGGGGTGCGAATGCGTTTGGTCTGCCAGTCATCGGCAACGAGTACACGTCTCACTTTTCCGATGCATGGGACGTTGCGATGCAAGCAACCCCGTGCCTCGAAGCGCTTGAGGATCGGTCTCTTGCGTTCGTGCGGACCGTGACAATGAGTGACCTGCCTGCCGAAGTGCAGGAGGCGGCCCTTTTCAACATTTCCACCCTCCGCTCACAGACCTGTTTCCGAACTCCCGACGGGAACTTCTGGGGATGGGAAGGGACCTTCGACCACACCGGAAGTTGCTACGGCAGTTGCACCCACGTCTGGAACTACGAGCAGAGCGTCCCGTTCCTGTTCGGCCAACTGGCACGCAATGCCCGACGACTCGAGTTCATTGAAGGAACCCGCGACGACGGCCACATGGCCTTCCGCATTGCCCTGCCCCTCGATCTCCCGGCAGCCCGCGAACGCAACGCCTCGTACCCCGCGGCGGCCGATGGCCAGATGGGATGCATCCTCAAGGCCTACCGCGAGTGGCAACTGTCCGGCGATGACAGTCTCCTCCACGACCTCTGGCCTCGGGTCCGTGCCTCACTATCCTACGCTTGGATCCCGGGTGGATGGGATGCCGACCGCGACGGTGTCATGGAAGGCACCCAGCACAACACGATGGATGTCGAGTACTTCGGCCCGAACATCCAGATGGGCGCGTGGTACCTCGGCGCGCTGCGGGCCGCCTCACACATGGCCCGCGCGGTTGGCGAACCCGATTTCGCCGCCGAATGCACCCGCCTTGAAGAATCTGGGCGCGCGTGGATGGACTCCCACCTCTGGAACGGCGAATACTACGACCACGAGATCCGGCCACCCGCAACATGGGATGCCGTCGCACCGGGTCTCCGCCACCCCTCGATGGGCGCACGGGACCCGAACTCACCTGAATGGCAACTCGGAGCCGGTTGCCTGGTCGACCAACTGATCGGGCAGGTTCTGGCCCACGTGAATGGCCTCGGTCACCTGCTTGATCCCGGGCACATCCGCACAACGCTGCACAGCATCGCGCGCCACAATCGACGGTCTGGATTCCACAACCACTTCAACCCGATGCGATCCTACGTCGGTGGCGACGAGACCGCCCTCCTGATGGCGAGTTACCCGCGGGGCGAACGCCCGGCATTGCCCTTCCCGTACTACGCCGAAGTGATGACAGGGTTCGAATACACCGCCGCCGTTGGCATGCTCTACGAGGGCCGCGCGGACGGATCGCTCCGTGAGGAAGGTCTCCGGGTCATCCGGGACATCCGCGCACGATATGACGGCAAGCGGCGCAATCCGTTCGATGAGGCCGAATGCGGTCACCACTACGCCAGGGCCATGCTTGCCTGGGGCGCCATTCTCGCCTTGACCGGTTTCCATTGGTCGGGCGTGACCGGTGTCTACACGATTGGCACGATGGATAGTGGCACGGACACCGTGAACTGGCCGTGGTCGAATGGCGATGCGTGGGGGACCGTCTCGCAGCGACGGACGGCATCCGGGGCCATCACCGTTTCCATCGCAGTTGCACATGGAACCCTTGCCGTGAACACGGTTCGCATTGATGGATGGGGTGCCGCTGCTCCCACGCAGTCTGGTGTTGTCCATGCCGGCACCACCATCCACGTCGACATCGCACCTTGACCCACGAGGATCAGGGAACCAGTCGATCAACCACCACCGGAATGCCGGCGAGGGCGTCGGCGCTCCCAGGAGGTTGTGCGCAAACCGCGACATCCACACGATGCGAGGCATGCCTACCAGTGCTGGAGCCAGCATTGCGCAAGCTCGCATCTCCGCAAACCCAACCCGACTTCGCTTCGCTTCGCCGGTCGATCATCCACCACCGGAATGCCGGCGAGGGCGCCGGCCCAAATCAGGTGTAGGGGAAATCGGCTTTCAAACCATCGTAGGGCGAACCCGAAAAAAAGGCGGACCGGTTGAGCTCCTGACAAGCCCAGCCGGTCCGCCTTTGATCCCACTATCCGGAATGCACCCCTTACCAGGGCATCGTGCGCTTGGTGTGCTTGCGTCCGATCTCGGCCGCCGCTTCCGGTCCGGCACCGATCCGCACGCCTTCGTCCAGGCGCTTGACGACATCGTCAACACGCACGGTGTTCAGGAACGCGATGCCCACCTTTTTCGTCGCTGCGAGGATGCGCGACCGCGCGTTCTCCATGACGTCCGGGAATGGCTCGTCATGATTGTTCGCGAAGCCGAAGCTCATGCCCATGTCTCCAGGGCCCCACTCGGCAAAGCCGATGCCGGGAACCGCAACGCTCGCCTCGACGTGCGCAAGGGCGCGATGGTTCTCGATCTTGAGACCAAGGAGGATCTCGCCATCTGGGTTCAGCGGCCACACGTCGGCCTTGTGCAGGTACTCGGCTGGCGTCATGCCCCAGATCTGGGCGGCGATTCCCTGCCCGCCGGATCCGCGACGTCCCTGGACCAGGCCCGTGCCCTCGTAATGGGCAAAGGGATAACGCGCGGATTCGACGAAGACCTTGACCGCCTCGGTCGATTCGGCGTGGCACAGGAGGATGCCGTGCACACCGGCGGCGAGGACCTGACGGACCTGCCATGAGTTCGCGCGCATCACGTCCGGATCAGATCCATCGGTCGGCAAGGTCACGATGACCGTTGGTGTCCGATGCCCGCTCCTGGTCGGCCCACCATCGACGAGGCCCCGCATGTACTCATGGAGGAGATGGACGTCGAACGCTTCGTGCTCCATCTCGTACGTGATGTAGTCGGCCCACGTCTGGGCCATCTTCTTGCCACCCTCGTACGACCGCTCGCCCGAACCCGTGTAGTAGACCGGCTGCCCCTGACTGAGCAACTCGATCGCGCGATTGACCCGCCCGCTCATCTGATGTCTCCCCTTCGACCTGTACCGAGATGCCAGCATGCTAGGCCAACACTTCCGGGTCGGTAGCGTAGCACGCGCGGCGGTACACTCCACGTTGGTTCCGGTCACGTCCGGCCGTCGATCCGGTCGGCACGTCCATCCTGCCGGAGAGGGAGGATCACGCCCTATGGACATCACCGCCGCCCGCGACGAACTGCGGTCCCTCCTGCGCGAACGGAGTGTCCGCCACGGCACCTTCAAGCTGTCATCCGGCGCGATGAGCGACTTCTACGTTGACTGCCGGCAGGTCACCATGGATCCGCGGGGCATGCACCTGATCGCCGCCCTCATGCTCGACCTCACCTCGGACCTGGCGGGCGCCCGTGCCGTCGGAGGCCTGACGATGGGTGCCGACCCAATCGCCGCTGCCATCGCGTACGCCAGTGCAACGACCGAACGGCCACTTGCCATGTTCAGCGTCCGCAAGGAAGCGAAGGGGCACGGTGCCGGCCGACAGGTTGAAGGACCATTCCCTCCCGAGGACGGTGCCCCGGTCATCGTCGTCGAGGACACCATGACCACCGGTGCATCGACCCGCCGCGCCATCGAGGCAATCGAGCGTGACACCAAGGCCACCGTTGCCCGGGTGCTTGTCATCGTCGACCGGCTTGAAGGTGGTGCCGACGGTCTGCGCGCCGATGGACACGATGTGCACGCCCTGTTCACTCGCCGGGATTTCGACTGAGTCCTCCCTCTCCCTCCGGGAGGGGCTGAAGGTGGAGGTCCAATCACCCCTCTCCCTCTGCGGGAGGGGCAGGGGCTGGGGATCACACTCAGGACATGATGGGGTGGGGATGGCTACTTCACAAGAATCCGCGAACATCATTCCTATGGGAGGACCGAGACAGTGCCCCATCCAGTCAGCCCCTTCCGCGACGAGGCGCGCGATGTCGCTACCGGCCACCCGATTGCCATCCTGCCCGGCGTCTGGGAGATCCGGGAAAGCCTCGCACCGGCGTTCGATACGCCCGAGACTTGGGTCTCCCTCTTCCTGCTTACCGACCCAACCGGCCATGCATCGCCCGTCATGATCGACACTGGTGTCCCACGATCGACGCACACGGTGATCTTGCCTGCCCTTGAAGCCCTCGGGTTCGCACCATCCGACCTCAAGGTGGCGGTGAATACCCACAGTCACCACGACCACGCGGGATCGAACGTACAGCTACGGGAAGCAACCGGATGCCAGATCTGGATCGGGCGTCTTGACGGTCCCGCACTCCTTCGTGGCGACCGCTTCGGGCCCGACGAGATCCCTCCCCATTCCGCCGACCGCCTCCTCGACGGCGGCGAAAGCGTGAACCTTGCCGGACGGGACTACGAGATCATTGATATGCCTGGGCATAGCCCCGGGAGCATCGGGATCTTCGACCGTGAACGGGGCATTCTCTTCGCCGGAGATGCCCTTCAGGCTCGTGGCACCACCACGCAGGGCGTCCCGAGTGCGAGTAATCGGCCGGCCTACCGCAATACCCTCGCCACCGTGCGCGCGCTTCCGGTCGAACACCTCCTCCCAGCGCATGCGTACATGCCGTTCCCACCCGCCCATGTCACCCCGGCGTCGGAGGTTCATCGCTATGTCGATGTCTCGCGTGAAGCCATTGACACCATTGATGACCGCCTCGCCAATGCCATCCGGCACGCCGGTGGATCGGCAACCATCGCCGAAATTGCCGACGCCATCTGCGCCGACCAACCGCGGACTCCCGTCCTCGCCGCCCCGATCCTGACCGGCTACCTCACCCAGATGGCCGCCGTAGGTCGTGTGCGCCACGACGCCGATCGGTGGACCCTTCTGTGACGCACACCGTCCGAGTTGGATGGTGACGGAAAACTTCCAAGGGTCCACCGCCCCCACCATGGTCCAGCCAGTTTCGGGTCGCTACCTAAGCCCTTTGTGGAGGCAGACTGGAGGCCACCGTGATCAGTGGTGAGGCACCCTTGGGAGCGCCGTCGCCCCCCGCCGACGGTCCCAGAAGGCCGGAGAGACCAGTCTGATCCGGACTGTTTTCGGTCGCCGCCCAAGTCCGACGCAACACGGGAAGGGAAGGACACGGGGCGGGAACGCCCTATGAGAATGGCTGGCTGGCGAAGGGGAACCGCCAAGCGAACCCGTTCTCCTAAAGTGGCGTTTTGGACAGGGAGGGCTTTGACGCGACGTCTGGCACCTCGCCTGACCATCACAGTCCCCGTATCCTCTTGACGAGGACACGCATGACCACCAATCCGTACCGCGACGAACCCCGAAACGTAGGCACCGGGCAACCCATCGAGGTACTACCCGGCATCTATGAACTGCGAGAAAGCCTCGCGCCGGGTCTGAACGTCCCGGCCTGTTGGCTATCCCTCTACCTGCTTGTTGACCCAACCCATCAGGCACCGCCGGTCCTGATTGACAGCGGATGGCCCCGCAGCGTTCCCACGGTCATCCTCCCTGCACTTGCTTCCCTCGGGTACTCGGCGGATGCCCTCATGGCAGTCATCAACACGCACAACCACGGCGACCACACATTTGGAAATGTCGCCCTCCGGGACGCAACCGGGTGCGAAGTGTGGATTGGCCAGGCCGACGCCGATGGCCTCAAGGGAGGCGAGTTCGACGGTGAAATCGTCCCGCCGCACACCGCCGACCGCAAACTCATCCCGGGTGAGGAACTGGACCTGGCCGGTCATGTCTGGGAAATCGTCTCGCTTGCCGGGCATTCGGCAGGTTCAATCGGGCTGTACAACCGCGACCGGAATGTCCTGATCTGTGGTGACGCCCTTCAGGCCCAGGCCACTGCGGTACAGGGCATCGCCATCCTCCACGACCGTGACGCCTATCGTGAAAGCATCGCTAGGGTGTCCGCCCTGCTGCCTGCCCACCTGCTTCCGGCGCATCCCTACAACCCGTTCACGACCTGCCATATCGCCGGCGCACCGGACATCGCGTACTACCTCGGTGCCTGCCTTGAACACGTCAATACCTATGAAATGGAAGTTGCCGAGGCCTTGCATGCCCTTGAGGGCGAAGCTACCACCGAGACCCTCGCCGAACGCCTTTGCCAGGACCGTGGCTACGACCACGCATGCCCACTTGCACCACGGATCCTCGAACAGGATCGCCTCTTCCTCGAACGTGCAGGCGTGATCCGTTCCGGCGACCCCGCTGGCAGTTGGCACATGCCCTGATCAAGCCGGACTACGCTTCGCCCGATCCAACCCACGCACGACAGGAGACCATCATCGCCCGACGCCTTGGCATTGATACCTTCAGCCTCCGCTATCAGGGGTTTGACGCCTTCGGGTTCATCGACTGCGCCCGCGAACTCAATCTGGATGTTGTGCAGTACTCAACCCGTGAGAACCTCGCGTCCCATGATCCCGGCTATCTCGCCGAGGTCCGGGCACACGCCGACCGCGCCGGCATCGATCTCGAAATCGGCATGGGAAGCATCGACCGCCATGCGGTGAGCTTTGCGCCGAAGTGGGGGGACGCCACAACCCAACTCACCGACATGCTTCACGCCGCGTCCCGCCTCGGGTCACCGTTCGTGCGTTGCTTCCTCGGGGCACAGGACGACCGCCACGGTTCAGTTCCCTTTGCCAGCCACGTCGACGCCTGCGCTGAGGCGATCACCGCCCTTGCCCCCCTCGCCCGTGACCTCGGCCTGAAGATTGCCGTCGAGAACCACGGGTTCGGCGACTTCCTCGCGCATGAACTCCGGGCGTTCGTCGAACGGGTCGGCCCCGACGTCTGTGCGGTGACCCTCGATACTGGCAACCCGACGTTCGCCGCCGAAGATCCCGGCTACTCGGCGTCAGTCCTGGCGCCCTACATCGTCACAACCCACTTCCGAGATTCCTGCGTCTGGCCCCATCCCGACGGGGCATGGGCGCAATGGACCGTCCTGGGACGTGGTTCCGTCGACTTGGATGCAATCATCGGAACCCTTGATCGCGAGTGTCCGGACATTGCCATCAACCTCGAGACGATCAATGGCATGGCCCCGCGGGTGATCCCGTTCGAAGCCGACAACGAGACCGGACGCGCCTTCCGGGCAATCTACCCGGAGATCCCAGAGTCCTCACTCGCAGCGTACCGAGGTCTTGTGGAACGTGGACACCGCCTGGGCACTGGCCCGCTTGACCAGATCATGGGGTTCATCGATCTGGATACCGCACCGGATGTCGCCGAGGTGGTGCGACGCCAGCAGCGAAACCACTTCGAGGCCAGTGTCGCGTACGCCCAGGACGTGCTCGGTCTTGGCGGAGCAAAGCGCATCGCAATCGGGAGAGATGTGGAGCGGTAAGGCACAAGCGTTGTCAGCGGTGATGGCAAACCCGGCGCACCTCCGATGAGATTGGCAAAGCTCACCCTCGTGGTGCGGGACTACGACGAAACCATTGCATGGTTTCAAGATCGCCTTGGTTTTGTTGTCCGGGAAGACACGCCGGTGCCCGAACAAGGGAAACGGTGGGTGGTGATCGGTCCACCCAGCGGTGGACCCGGCTTCGTGCTTGGGCGCGCGACGGATGACGCACAGGTTGCATCAATCGGCAACCAGACCGGGGGACGCGTGTTCCTATTTCTGGAAACCGCGAACTTCGAGCGCGACTTCAATCGCCTTGTCGAACTCGGCACCACAATCGTCCGTGGCCCAATCTCGGAACCGTACGGAATGGTCGCCGTCTTCGAAGACCTCTACGGCAACCGGTGGGACTTGGTCGGACCTGTGGCCTGAGCCTCACCAAAGGCCCTCACCCCCAAGCCCGTCGCGGTGGCAGAGGGGGTGAAGGTGAGAGCCTCGACGCACTATCCCTGAAGCACGGGTACCCGCCAGTATGGTGCCGGGGCGTTCTCCCACAGTGGCATCGACATGCCCGTTGGATCCCAGACGACCTTCCCAGCGCGAACGGTCAGGGCACACTCCAACTTGCCTTCGCCGTCGAAACGGGCACGACCACAGTCGGTGTAACTGAACTTGCCAGGCAGGACACGCAGGACCGCGATGTCCGCCTCCGATCCAACCGACAACGTACCGAGGTCCGGCCGACGGATCGCCTTCGCCGGGCCAACCGTGCACGTCCGGATCACGTCATGCAGTGACATGCCCATGGCAAAGCACTTCGATGCCGTCCACAGGCTATTCAACACCGCCGCATTGACACTTCCCATGTGAAGGTCGGTGCTGATGCTGTCGACCATGAACCCATCGCGCAGGGCAGGCACGGCATTGCGGAACCAGAAGCTGCCCCCGCCATGCCCGAGGTCAAACAGGACCCCGCGTTCACGCGCTTTCCACATGTGATCGAGGACCTTGCCATCATCACCCACAATCGGGAACTGCTGGGCAAAGACGTGCGTGTGGATGTCTCCCGCACGCATGTGTTCCAGCAACAGGCTGTCGTATCCACGCAAGGGGGGCCGGGGCCAGAAGTCAACCATGACCGGGGTATCCGACTTGTCTCCGGCAGCGACCGCGGCATCAACCGACGCCCACGGGGTATGCAAGTCATCCCACGGCAACTGTGTCCAGTAGTGCGCGGTCTTCACCCCAACGACAACATCAGAGTGTTCACGCACCGCATGGGCGCACGCATCGACGTTGAAGTCGTATGGATCCTGTTCGCGCGGTCCCATCCCGCCATTCGCAATGTTGACGAAGGCAAGGACGCGCGTCTTGGACGTCTCCACGAAGCGCCGACGGAAGTCCTGGAAGTGTTCGGCACCCGCGCATCCGGCATCGACGAACGTGGTGACACCCGCGCGGAACGAATGCGCATCCGCGATGACCGACGCATCCCAACCGGGGACACCCTCGGGCCGGTTGAAGTGCGGGTAGACATGGACATGAATGTCGATCAAGCCCGGCGACACTGTCAGGCCCGTGGCATCGACAACCGTCCCGGCGTGCAACGCATCCAGATGCGCCCCGACCGCGGCGATCCGCCCATCCTTCACTGCCACGTCCAGGACTGCATCGATCCCATTGGCCGGGTCGATGACATGCCCACCCTTCAGGACCAGATCGTAGTTCGTTTCCATCACTCTCTCCCTCTCAGTTGGTCGCGAAATCAGGGCCAACAATACCCGCCCTAGCCATGGACTGTGTGCGTGTCATGCGCCCGCATCATCGTCGGGTCGTTGCGGTCGATATCCTGCGGGGCCGCCCGCATGTCATCACCGTCCGCCATCATTGAAAGTGGCGTACCGCCCGTCGGCGCCTCGACTGGCGAGTTGGCGGCGCAGGGCGTCCCGAACCGGGGTTCCGCAAACGGCAAGTGCGTTGCCCCCCGTGCAAGGATGTGCAACCCGTTCGCAATCTCCTGGCGGCCAGGGTTGCCCCACGCCGTGAAACTCCGCGCATTCGCGTAGTGGCAGACCAGTGACTGGCGGAAGCGGTCGGTCGTGCGGTTCGTATGCGACCGGTGCAGGACGTGTCCGGCAAAGAAGACCACATCGCCCGGGTTTGCAACCGCCGCAACCTCGCGCCCCGGATACTTCGCCGCGATCCGCGAAAGGGTGTTCACTTCCTCATCGGTATGGCTCACGTTTGCCACCACTGCGAGGTCGCCCAGGTTGGTGTGGTTCTGCCCGATGCGGTCATGGGTTGGATAAATCGGTTCATGTTGAGACCCGACCGTGAACCACACGCACCCGTTCGCCTCATCCGCGCGGTCAATCGCTATCCACGCCCCGCACAGCGAGTCCGGATAGGTCGGGATGTAGTAACTGTCCTGGTGATAGCCCTGACCCACGCCCCCCGGTGCCTTGATGAAGTACATCGTCTGCAAGGCGAGCAAGTCAGGGCCGATCAGCGCTTCAAGGACGTCAAGCATCCGAGGATGCAACAGGTAGCGCTCCTCGATCTCGAGGTGCCGGTGCAGCATGTGGATGCGCAGGTAACGACTTTCGACCTCCGCAAGGGTCATGCCCGGCGTCGGCGGTTCGATCCCCGGCACCGCTACCCGGCCATGCATCAGGTCTGCCCCGTGCTCGCGAAGTTCGGCAATCTCGGGTTCGTTCAACAGACCACATACCACCAGGAACCCTTGTTCATGGAACCGCACGTACTCCTCGACGGAGACCACGTATCGCGGACGCGTCGCCGAAAAGTCCGTGGCAATCACGTCCGGCCGGATCGTCTCGCGCCCCGTGCCATGCCCAGGAGGGCAATCGGGAACCGCCAGGACGCCGAGGGCGCCGTTCGGACGCACTTCACCGTAGGGATCAGCCGGGTTGGTTTCCTGTGATGCGGGTTTTGTGGTCGTCGTCATGGATCCCCCAAGCATCGGTCCTGCACTCCGGCATGCATGCCCTCGCATGGACCGGACGTGCGCGGGATTGCGAACGAAGGGTATCCGGCACGGTCACGCCTTGCGACCTCTACCGCGTCGGAATTGTTTGCACAACCCCGACCCGCGCTTTACCTGGCGTTAGCATCTTGGTCCGATACTGAAGCCAGGGAACGGGAGACGACAGGAACCCAACCCTGCAAGGACACGGACATGCGCTTCATGACCAAACGCACCGCCATCGCCTCCGCCTTCGCGATTGCAGTCGCCGGCAGTGCCGGGATTGCCTACGAAGCCGGATCGGCCCTCGCCCAAGCCGCACCCACCCCAACGGCCAAGCCAGGTGGCAAAGCCGGGTTCATGGCTGCCCTCGCTGCCAAGCTTGGCATCGCCCCAGACAAGCTTGATGCCGCCATGCAGGGCGTTCGCAAGGACCTGGGCATGCCCGATCGCAAGCAGGGTGGCCCGCGTGGACCACTGGGCCGTGGCCCCGGTGGCCCTGCCGGAGGGCCGCCTCCCCTCGACGCCGCCGCCACGGCGATCGGCATCACCGTCGACCAGTTGCGAACCGAACTGCCCGGCAAGTCCCTGACCGACGTGGCCAAGGCACACAACGCCGATCCGGCCAAAGTGAAGGCCGCCCTCGTTGCCAAGGCCCAGACCCGCATTGACGACGCGGTCAAGGCTGGGAAGGCAACCGCCGATCAAGCAACCAAGATGAAGGAACGGGCCGCATCGATGATCGACGAGGTCATGACCCGAACTGCACCCACACCGAGCAAAGGCGGCCGGGGTGGTTGGGGAGGGATGCCCGGTCCCAAAGGTGGTCACGGCGAGGGCGGACGCCGGGGTGGCCCGCCGGGCACCCCGGTGCCGACACCGGTCAAGAGTGGCACCGACACCCCGAACGCCTGATCTATTTCCATAGACCGCGACCACCTGGCCGTGCGCCACACCTCTCCGGTCGGTGTGAACCGCCTTGAACCCCAGGGCGATGAGATTCGGTGGTCTGCTCAGGGAGTAGGGCGCGACGTCGTGGATGTCACTGCTCCCCTGGCCTCGTCGAAGCCACGAGACTAGGGGAGCAGTTCGGGTCAGGCGAAGGGGCGAGAATCGTCCATGGACGGCACATCTCCTGCTCGTGCCGCCTCTCCGGCACCGGTTGCATACCTTCACGGTCTCAACGCATGTGTCCGGAGTCCCCTCGATCAATGGCACGCGAGCGTGTCAAAAGCCCAACCGGAAGTTCGCTGGTACCGCGGTATAGTGCCGATTGAGGGGCCTTGCGCGCCCTATTGAATGCCGTACCGGAGGGCCGATGTCCAGCGACACTTCCATGGTCTCCTCGCTGCCCCGCTGGGACGTCTCCGAGTACTTCCCGGCCGTCGACTCGCCTGAGTTCCGCGATGCTGTCGAGGCTCTCAGGAACCGCGTCTGCCACGTCCGCGAACGGGTCGACGCCCTCGACATCCGTCGACAGGCAGCTGTCGCGGTCACCCCGGATACGATTGCGTCGTACGAAGAGATCACCAACGACCTCAACGGCATTGGCGACGACACACGCATCATCGGGTCGTACCTCCACGCCTTCATCTCGACCGACGCGCGCGACGCGGTGGCGCCGGCGGCGTACTCCGAACTCGAGGCCCTGCTCGTCAACCTCGCGAATGTGCGCACGCGCTATACCGCGTGGGTCGGGTCGTTCGATGCCGAGGCCCTTATCGGCGCCTCCACTGTCGCTCGTGACCATGCCTTCGCCGTCCACAAGGCTGCCATCGCCGCCCGACACCAGATGTCGGAGGCGGAGGAAGACTTGTCCGCCCATCTCTCGATATCCGGCAGTTCTGCGTGGGCAAAGTTGCACGGAAACATCACCTCGCGTCTGACCGTCGCCGTCGAGTTCCCGGATGCGGTCAACGACGAGCGTGCCGGCACGACCCGCACCTTGCCGATGAGTGCCGTGCGGGGCCTCGCGCACGACGCCGATCCGCACATCCGCAAGTCCGCCTATGAGGCCGAACTCCGCGGGTGGGAGACCGTGGGAGTGCCCCTTGCAGCCGCGATGAACGGTATCAAGGGTGAAGTCGTCACCCTGAATGCACGACGAGGATGGTCTGATGCCCTCGCGCCTGCCCTGTTCGGCAACAACGTCGAACGCGAGACCCTCTGGGCAATGCACGAGGCCTGCGTTGCCTCATTCCCGGACTTCCGACGCTACTTCCGCGCCAAGTCCCGCCTCCTCGGACACTCCGGACCATTGCCTTGGTTCGACCTCTTCGCCCCACTGGGTCAGGGTGCACGTTCGTGGCCCTATCCGGAGGCCGAGGCCTTCGTGATCGATCGCTTTGCGGACTATTCCGACCGCCTCGCCGGGGTCGCCCGCCGTGCAATGCATGAACGATGGGTTGACGCCGAACCACGGGACGGCAAACGGGACGGCGCCTTCTGCATGAGCGTCCGGGGTGACGAGTCCCGCGTCTTCATCAATTTCGCCCATAGTTTCAACAGCGTCCAGACCCTTGCCCACGAACTTGGCCACGCGTATCACAACATCAACCTCGCCGACCGCACCGCCACCCAACGTGCGACACCCATGCCACTAGCCGAAACGGCAAGCATCTTCTGCGAGACTCTCGTGACGACCGCCGCCCTTGATCGGGCCGCCGGTGCCGACCGGTTGACCATGCTCGACGCGTTCCTGGAGAACGCCTCGCAGATCGTGGTGGACATCCACTCGCGCTTCCTTCTTGAGACCCGCGTCTTCGAACAGCGGGCCAGGCGCGAACTCAGCGTCGAGGAACTGAACAACCTCATGCTTGCTGCGCAGCGCGAGACCTACGGCGACGGTCTGGACACCAACCAACTCCACGCCTTCATGTGGGCCATGAAGCCTCATTACTACAGCACACGGTCTTTCTACAACTGGCCCTACACCTTTGGCCTTCTCTTTGGGTTAGGCCTCTACGCCCGCTACGAACACGACGCCACACCGTTCCGGCGGGGCTTCGACGACCTCCTCGCGCACACTGGCATGGAAAGCGCGGCTCAACTCGGCCACCGTTTCGGCATCGACTTCGCATCAGTCGGGTTCTGGAAGGACAGTCTGGACATCTGTCGCGCCCGCATTGACGACTTCGTAGCCGCCGTCGACGAAGAACTCGCCCGGAGAAGCTGACATGACTGTGTTGAATGCCTTGATCGTCCGCGGTGGTTGGGCCGATCACGAACCCATCGAGACGTCAGAACGGGTCGCGGCCTGCTTGCGTGAGGCTGGTGTGCAAGTCGAAATCTCCGACACTCTGGACAGCCTCGCAGACATCGAACACCTACGCACGCTGGACCTCGTGGTGCCCTTGCGGACGATGGACCGCACCGCAACCAAGGAACAGGTGAAGCCCCTCATCGCTGCCGTCCGCGCCGGGGTTGGGATCGGCGGGTGGCATGGTGGAATGTGCGATGCCTTCCGCGACGACACCGAGTACCAGTTCATGACCGGGGGCCAATGGGTTGCGCACCCGGGGAACGCACCGGCAATCTACCGGGTGCGCATCGGACCGGTACCGCACGTCAGTACCGGCGGCATGGCCGACTTCACAATCCAGTCCGAGCTCTACTACATGCACGTCGATCCGGGCGTGACCGTGCATGCGACCACTCATGTGGCCATTGGGGCGGCGTCTGGAGACGTGTTTGACCAATCCGTTCAGGATGCAGTCGACCGAGACGAGATGGCAGGCGTGGTGATGCCGGTCACGTGGACCAAACGGTGGGGTCTGGGGCGGGTCTGGTACACAAGCCTCGGGCACGTCGCCTCGGTCTTCGACACCGCCGAGGCCCTAACCATGGTTACCCGTGGCCTGATCTGGGCCGCACAGGGTGCTGCTGCCCATCGAGCCTGACACCAAGGGAACCCGCAGGCATGATCGTGATTGCGAGGCCACATCCGTGACCAGCGCGCGCACTGTCCTTGATTCATTCCGTCTGGATGGCAACGTCGCCTTGGTGACCGGAGGCAGTCGTGGCCTCGGCCGGACCATCGCCGAGGCACTCGCCCAAGCAGGGGCGCGGATTGCCATCACCGCGAGGCGCGCGTCGTGGCTTGATGTGACGGCGGCTGATTTTGCCGCTGCCGGGCACGACTGTCTTGCCCGCACCTGCGACATCACCGATCCCGTCCAATGTGACGCCCTGTTCGACGCGATCATCGACCGGTGGGGTCACCTAGACATTCTCGTGAACAACGCGGGCATCACTTGGGGGACCCCCAGTCTCGACCATCCGATCGACCGGTGGCGAATGGTCATCGACACCAACCTGACCGCATCATTCACGCTGTCGCAAAGGTTCGCACGGCACATCATCGATCAGCGTGCGACAGAATCCGGCACTGTTCCGCCAAGTCGGCGGATCCGGGGCAAGATCATCAACCTGAGTTCGATCATGGCCCAGCGTGGAACGGACCCCGCAGTCGTGACGGCCGCGGGGTATACCGCAAGCAAGGGTGCAATTGAGTCGCTGACACGCGCACTCGCCGTCGAGTGGGCGGTGCACGGGATCACCGTCAACGCGCTTGCGCCAGGCTTCTTCCCGACCCGCCTGTCCGAGGGAGTGGTGAGCGAACACGAGGACGCGCTCGTCGATCGTATTCCCCTAGGCCGCCTTGGCGACGAAGCCGACCTGGCCGGCGTGGCGGTCTTCCTTGCATCACCCGCGTCCGACTACCTCACCGGCCAGGTGATAGCCCTGGACGGCGGCGCCTCCGCCCGGTGACCCGCAGACTTGAGCCCCTCACCGCCGATTAATCTCGATCGAACAACCGGCATCTGTCCCGGACAGCGAATATTGAGGGCCTGCGCCTAAATCCTCACCACCACTTCGGACGTCGTGTGGGCGCGCATCACGTCCCAGTCGAGTTCGATGCCCCACCCGGGACCGGTCGGAACCCGCACCATCCCATCGGTGACGCGAAGCGGTTCGGTCATGATCAGGTCTCGTTCGCGTGCCGGCCAGAACGGGTCATCGGTCACTTCAAGGTAGGGCGCGTTCGGCACACTGCAACTCGCGTGCAGGGCAACCACCACCACCAATCCGTTGTTCCAGACATGGCCGAGGCACGGCGCGCGATACGCCTCGCAGACCGCCGCAATCTTGCGCCACTCAAGCAAGCCACCACATCCCTCAAGGTCCGGTTGCAGGATGTCGAGGGCACCACGCTTCAGGAACTCCGCGTAGCGGGGCATCCCATACTCATTCTCGGCACCGGCAATGGGCATGTCGACAGCACCCGCCACGGTCGCCAATCCCTCGGCGTCGTGCATCGCGAGCGGTTCCTCAAGCCACGACGCCCCCAATTCCTGCAGGCCACGGGCCGCCCGTAACGCGTCGGCGCGCGTCCAATACGGGTTCTGCGCCTGGTTGGCGTCGGCCATGATCTCCAGGCGGTCGCCAACGGCATCTCGGACAGCCCGCACGACCACCAGGTCGTCATCGACCGTCGCACGATGCATCCGCAACTTGATCGCGCGGTACCCGCGTTCGATTGCATCGTGGGCGAAGTCGATGTGATTTCCGGCATCGGTCACGCTATCGGTCGAGCAGTACGCCTTGATCGAGTCCTTATAGCCGCCAAGCATCCGGTACACCGGCTGCCCGCAGGCCTTCCCAAGCAGGTCCCACAACGCAAACTCAAGGGCGACCGGGCGGTTCCCCTTCGCCATCGGCAGCGACTCGGGATGCTCGGCCAATACCCCGATATCGAGGGTTCGCGGGTCGCGACCAAGCAAGTGCTTGCGGATGAATGCCTCGCCGGTCCACCCACCGGTACGGAACCCACCCGGGCCAAAGCCGGTGATCCCCGCGTCCGTCTCAATCACACACAATGTGAACCAGAGATCACGGATCACCTGCCCTGGCCACCACGCCGGTGCGAACCCTCCGCCCGGGATCGGGATCCCTCCCGTGATCGACCGCACCGCCGTGATCTTCATGTCGCCTCCCACCCACTTGGGATGCGCGGGATAGTACCGGCGAGGTGGTGCTTGACGCTAGCCTAGCCTAGCCTTCTGACCCCGTACGATGCCGTGTAACCATCAATGAGTTGTCGGATTGGCACCCGTAAGCAACCACCGCGCTGCCTGCACGGTAAGTTGTCGAAAGCCGGGGTTGGTCAGCGCCTGCCCATCGTGACCAAGCGCATTGACCACAACATGTCCCGTACCCAACGGTTTGGTGTAAAGAAGTGGAGCGTGCGATTGCGTCATTCGCCACACGTGGGCGTCAGCATCAGACGGGTTCGGTTCACGGCCTTCCGGGATTACATAGGGAGCCGAAGCTGCACGGCCGTCATAGCTAGCCAGCACCGTTGCGTCGGCCGGCAAGTCCTCCAGGCAGTACAACTCATCCGATATCGAGAATGAACTCACACCCTGAGTGATCGGGTGCGCGACGTCAGCAATGTCGACTTTTACGGTCTGATACGGGAGGTGTGCGAATCTCTTAATATATGAACAGCCAATCGCTTCGGGACCGCCGTCGACCATTCGAACGGTGTACGGTGCGGCATGTAGTCCGATTAGTGGTGTGCCTTGGCGCACGACATCGAAGAGCGCCCCGATTGCCTCGGGTGGCCCCTTAGCCATTGTGGTCCAGAGGACAATGAGGTCATAGCCTGAAAGTGTTTTTTGCGTCTGAGACGGAAGATCATCGGTCACCACGATGTTGCACCCAGCAGGACCAGCGAACAGACCCGCGATAGCCTCGTAGTGTTCCGGCAGGTTGTGATAGGCATCGCCACCCATGATGAGCAGCGCCCTTGGTCGTGAACTCACGCAGAAGTTCCTCTCGGTCAGTTAGTTGTGTCGCAAAAGGCAGTATGCAGCCCAACCGCACGTTCCCGGATTAGGTCACGATCCATCCACCGTCGACATAAATGCATTGTCCAGTCACGTAAGAAGCGTCATCACTTGCGAGGAAGACTACGACCTTCGCGATTTCGTCCGGATCGCCAGCGCGTTTCATGGGAATGTTGTTCAGCACAATGGGAAGGACAATCGCATCGTCCATCACCCACGCAGTCATATCCGTCGCAATGAGCCCGGGGTTAATGCAATTCACTCGAATATGGTGGGGAGCGAGTTCTGAGGCTAGGTTCCTAGTGAGGGCCTCAACCCCTCGCTTGCTTGGGGCATAGTGGCTTCTGCCCGGAAGAGCCATTCCCGACTGTATGCTCGCAAGGTTCACGATTGCCCCGGACTTTCCGGAGGCAACTAAGCGACGCGTTACCGCTTGGGCGCAAAGCCACTCGCCTTTAAGGTTCACGTCCAAGACCCGTTGGTACTGCGTCTCGGTCATTTCGAGGAATGGAATGATCGTCTCGATGCCCGCATTGTTAACGAGCACATCAATCGTTCCGAGGGTCGCGGTCACATGATCAACCATCGCGCTTACACCGTGACCATCAGACACATCAGCTTCAACAGCGACCGCTGCGCCTCCACTGGCGACAATCTCATCCACGATGGACTGTGCTGACGCTCTGTTGTCCTTGCCCTGTACCGGTTCTGGGCCAGTGATGTAGTTGATCGCGACGGACGCCCCTTCATTGGCGCACCGTCGTGCGATTGCCGCACCAATACCTCGAGATCCTCCGGTCACGAGGACCACGCGCCCGTGAAGCTTGCCGGTGTTCATGAAGCATTCTCCTTGTTGGGTAGCGTTGTTCCCGCTCGCCCTGTCCCAACCCCGCATGCCCGTCCTGGAAAATGGACGGGCACGCCGGTGTCAGGGCAACCAAGATCACGCGTTGAACCCCGCCCGTCGGCTAGTTCGCCTTGTCCCAACCCTTGTTCTTCTCAAGGATTGGTGCAACTCTTGACGCAACCTTGTCAACAAACTCCTTGGCACCAACCTCTTGCTTCAGAAGAGCAGCCTTCTCCTCGGTGAAAACCTTGTCGATGTCGAACTTGGCCGGGGAGATTGGTCGACCCAGTGCCGCGTACTTCTCCGCCGGAGCAACAATCGCCACGTTTGGTGGGGCGAACTTGGACTTCTCGTACTCCTTCATGGCGGAGAACCGAATTGGTGTGCCAAGGCCGGTTTTGATGAACTGCCACAGGATTGATCTCTCGGGATCCTTGCCGACAAGTTCCGACATGTACGCCCAAGTCTCGTCACGGTACTTGGTGGTTGCCGAAATTGGGTAACCGGAACCCATGGAACCGCTAATCCGCTTGCCGGTTGACCCGAGAGGCCAGTTGGAGATCGGCGCCTCGAAATTGAGCTTCCCGATCCATCCGCGATAGGTCCACGGTCCACCAAGCCTCATGCCAACTTTGCCCTGAAGGAACATTTCATCAATCGAACCCTGGAAACTCCCAGGGACGGCATTGACCTTGTACTTGAAAAAGAGGTCAGTCCAGTACTGCATTGCCTGCAGAGACGGACCACTTGCGATCCCCGTCTTGGTCTCGCTGTCGTCGACCCACTCGCCTCCCCAGGGGCCAAGATATGCCGCCATCGACCACCCGGCATTCGGACCACCATCAAGGATGCCCCACTGATTCTGGGCAGGATCAGTGATTTTCTTCGCCGCTTCGAGGGCGTCATCCCACGTCCATTTGTCGGTCGGTGGCGATACGCCATACTTCTTGAAAAGTTCAGCGTTGTACCAGAGCATCTGCGGGCCGTGATCGTAGGGAATCGCATAAACCTGCCCGGCACGGCTATACATGTCAATCGCCACTTTGGGGAAGTCGGCGATGTCGAATGCTTTGTCTTTGCTCAAGTAAGAACTAATAGGCAATACTGTCTTCTTGTTGATGTAGAACTGAATTTGCGAACCCTGCGCATAGATCATGTCTGGCAGAGATCCGGCAGCGGCATCTGCCACTACCTTGGTCATGCCATCAAACGACGAGTTTGCCCCCCCTAGGTACTCCATCGTTAACCACGGGTACTTGCCCTTTATGGCCTTGTCAGCAGCGTCAAAGGCCGGCCATGTGGGGTTTCCCTTGTCAATAATATTTGTGGTTAGTTTGATCGGAGGATGGTTCTTGAGGTCAACTTCGCCCTTACCGGTTTCACCTTCACCGCCGCATGCAGCGAGAACCACTCCCGCCACAACGGTGCTACCCGTCACAAGCATGGTGCGACGGGTGCGACCCATCCGTCCATAACTTGCCACTTCCGAATTTTTCATATGCTGACTATCCCCCCGAGACAAGGCGTGGTCGCAAGAATGCCTGCAACTTTCAAGTTCGTCCCTAATCAGACAACCGGTTCGTCTTCTCCTTCAGACTCCTCTGCCATGTTTGGCAACACTTGCTCAGCAACATCCCAGATGTGCGCGCGCAACGTCGCGGCCGCCATGACTTGATCGCCACTGCGCAGCGCAGTCAGCACCGAACGGTGCCTTTCAGCAAGCACGACGGGGTCAGGGTTGACCAACTGGGTGTACGTGGTGAAACGCCAATTGAGCGGGTTGACGGCCAACCATGCATCAAGCAGCATTTTGTGGTTGGCACGCTCAACAAGAAAACGATGAAAGGAAACGTTCAGTTCAACCGAACGGGCGAAGTCAATCGAACCGGCCCGCGCACATGTTGCGGCCCGCGACATGTCATCGATGATGCGTTCGAGATGGGAGTAGTCCGCCGGCGTAAGGCGTGGCATTGCGAGACGGGCGGCAAAGGCCTCCAATTCCATGCCGAGCGAGTAGCGTTCTGCTGCATCGCGCCGGGTCACGCGTCTCACGAACGTTCCGCGATGCGGACGCGTGACCACAAGGCCGTCCCGCTCGAGTTTCCTCAGCGCCTCCCGAACAGGCGCCTGACTTATCCCCAATGTTCGGGCAACGCGATATTCGACTATCTGGTCACCCTCGCTGAGGGTCCCGTCGAGCAGCTGCCTCTCGATAAAGGCACGCACCTGATCGGGAAGAAGCAGCCGTGAAGGGGTCTCACCACCCGCTGGAGCTGCTTCGGGGCGCTCATCCGGTGTCACCCCCCCATCAGGATGCACTGCTTTTTTATTATCGATAACGTTGCCCACGATTCCTTTATAGCGAACGGGCACCGGCTTGTCAACCGGCATTTTGCAGATAGAACCAAGAGTGGGAGTGTCTAGGACTTGACGTGATCCCTGTTGCTATCGATAATGGGTCCTGGCTGGTGCCGACATACACCCCCGCCGGCACCTGGGAGAAAACTACGGTGAAGGGACTGCAGATCAGTGCACCCGGGCGCTTCGAGATCGTCGAAGTGCCTGAACTTGACCCATTTCCCGATGAAGTCGTCGTACGAGTTGAGGTCTGCAACAGTTGCACCCATTGGGACCTGACTGTTTGGGATGGCATCGACATCTTTGGTCGCAAGGGTCACCCTGAGTACCCTTACTACGTGGGTGGTCCCGGACATGAGCTCAGCGGCACTGTCGTCGCCGCCGGTTCGGACGTCTCGACCGTCGCCATCGGCGACCATGTCGCTCTCTGGGGCAACCCACCGGGTGTCAAGCCAATGCGCTCGTCCTCAAACCCAGGTGCCCGCGCCTATGGCGGGTACGTCAAGTATTTCGTCACGCATGAGCGATCAGTGCTCTCCTTCCCGAAGGGAGCACTGAACTGGCGCGAGATGGGAATGCTGGAGATGCTGAGTTGCGTCGCCCAGGGCGTCGTTGTTGCTGGTGATCTCACCGGCCAGCGCGTTGCTGTTTCGGGCATGGGACCTGCCGGACTCATGATGCTCCAGGCTCTCAAGTCCCACGGACCAGAAGAACTCACCGCGATTGATGTGGATGCTGGGCGGTGTGACCTTGCCGTTTCCCTTGGCGCCGACCGGGCCATCAGGCCCGGTTCTGCGGAATGGAACACACTCAAAGAGAGTGCATTCACGGTTACCGTCGACTGCTCGGGTGTTCCGGCTGCAATCGAGGGTGCCCTTGAACACACCGCTGGTCGACTGATCATCTTCAGTGTCCCGGAACGGGACTTTCGGGTGCCACATACGTCGCGTCTGCGCGGAACATCGATCGAATACACCAGAACACCGGCGGGGCGACCCGGGCGGTACGCGCGCGAACTCCTCCTGAGTGGTCAAGTTAACGTAAAACCATTGCTTACCCATGAGCTGCCGATTGAACAATTTGAGGATGGCCTAGGCCTCCTCAGACGGCGCGAAGCCCTCAAGGTTTCGTTCACGATGGGAGACTGAAGATGGCGCGACGACTGATCGACCTCTCGATGGAGGTCTTCCAAGGCATGATGGTCTACCCAAGTGTCACCAAGCCAGTGATCGTCGAGATGGAGAACCACGCGCAAATGGCGCGTAGCATGGGAACTGACGTCCTCGGGGCTCCCCATCTTCCCAACCACTGCATGATCGTCACCGGAGACCACGTTGGAACCCACCTTGACTCGTGGGGACATGTAAACCCTGCCGCTCCGCGGGCCGAGGGAATACCCATCGACTACTGCTACGGGGACGGTGTGGTCTTGGACTTCACCGGCATGAATCCCGGTGACGAAATTGAAGTTGACCATGTCAAACGTGCGCTTGACCGAATCTCCTATTCACTAAAGCCGCTGGACATCGTTCTCTTACGGACCGATGCCGCACTGTACCGCGAGGAACGAAGATACCTGAGCGATCATCCCGGCATGACCAAGGAGTCGGTAACTTGGCTTCTTGACCAAGGGATCAAGATGATGGGCATCGACGCACCGGGATTTGATCCCCCCGTGCCCGACATGATGCGCCGAGGCAAGTACTGGGAAGCACACTTGGTAATGCTCGAACGCGAATATTATCATTTGGAAAATATGTGTAATTTACACATGATTCCTCCGCCGTATCATTCGTTTACGGTGAGCGTCTTGCCCATCAAGTGGCGCGGTGCGTCGGCCGCTCCGGTGCGCGCGGTTGCGATTATCGAAGAGTGAGGCGGCACTGGGCACACCCTGCTTTCCCCCGTACTACAAGCGTCTTCAATTCGATAGGTACGAAAAGGAGTCCATCGTGCTTGATCCCAATCGAACCGGACACACTGGTATCACCTGGCCAACGGAATCGATCGAGGAAAAGATCGCTGACACGGCAGCTGCAGGTTTCGCATCATTCGAGACATTCGGCCACGTCGTCGCGCAGTACCCCGGCGGCGTCTCGGTATTCCGCGAATTGCTCGCCCGGCATCATCTGGCCTACAGTGCCTCTTACTGCTCTCGCGCATACATTGACCCCGCGCGCGCCGAAGACGACATCGCACAGGTCATGGAATGGGCTCGTGCGTCCCGAGATGCCGGTGCCGACACCATCGTGGTGAGCTGTGTCCGACGCGAAAAGACACACTACGCCGCGGAAGAGTACCTTGGACTTGCCCGGACACTCAATGCGTTGGGTGGCAGGATCCGTGATGAACTTGGACTTCAAACATCTCTGCATCCACACACTGGAACCCCCGTCGAGACACCTGAAGAGATTGCGATGGTTGTAGAAGCACTCGACCCACGAGCCTGCGGGTTTGGTCCAGACACGGGCCAGATTGCTCAGGCGGGTGGCGACGCGGTCGAGATTGTTTCGCGCTACCGGCAAGTCGTGAACCACGTACACGTCAAGGACTACGGCGGTACTGCCGTCACACATGACAGTGACGGGAAACTCCTTATCGATCCCACCGGATACGTTGGTTACGAGCCCATTGGTCTTGGAATGATCGACTTCACCCGCATGTTCCGTGCCCTGAGGGAAGTCGGCTACAAGGGCTGGCTTAACGTCGAGCTTGACGGCACCAACCGTGCTCCAAGGCCACCGCGTGAAGCAGCAATCATCAGCTTCCAAGGACTGTCACGCGCTATCGCCGAGGCCAACCGCTGATACACCTCAGCACGTGAGGCTGAAGGTCAAGGTCATCCATCGATCAGGGTTCCCCGTCCTACAGCACCGCGCACGCCACGCGTCCGCCCACTATCCTCATGTCCATCACGTGTTCCGCCTGCAAGGAGACCAGCGCATGACCACACCGCCACCGATCCCCGCAATCCGCCCCGGCCAAGGGCAGCGTCCCGGTGCCGAGACCGACCCGCGCCTCGACTGGTGGCGCGACGCCCGCTTCGGCCTCTTCATCCACTGGGGCCTCTATGCCATCCCGGCCGGCCGGTGGCACGGCGAGTTCGTGCCAGGCATCGGCGAGTGGATCATGCACCGCAAGCGCATCCCCGTCGCCCAGTACGCACCACTCGCCGCCCAGTTCAACCCCATCGACTTCGATGCCGACGCGTGGGTAAGCCTCGCCGCCGAGGCCGGCCAGAAGTACGTCGTCATCACCGCAAAGCACCACGACGGCTTCTGCCTGTGGGACTCGCACGTCTCCGAGTACACCATCACCAAGGCGTCGCCGTTCAAGCGCGACATCATCCGCGAACTCTCGGATGCGTGCGCGCGCCACGGCCTCCTCTTCGGCTTCTACTACAGCCAGACTCAGGACTGGCATCACCCCGGAGGCGACGGCAACGATTGGGACTACGATGACGCCACGCGCGACTTCGACGGCTACGTCGAGAATTATGTCGTCCCGCAGGTGCGCGAACTCATGTCGAACTACGGCCCAATCTGCCTGATCTGGTACGACACGCCCAAGCGCATGACCGCGCCGCAAAGCAAGCGCCTCACCGACCTCGTGCACGAGTTGCAGCCGGACTGCCTCGTCAACGGGCGCGTCGGCAACAACATGGGCGACTACGCGGAGGCGGGTGACAACGTCATCCCCGACGAGACGCACGACATGGACTTCGAGACGCCTGCCACCATCAACCACACGTGGGGCTACAAGACCGACGACACCGACTGGAAGTCACCGGCCGAACTCGTCCACAAGCTGGTGGAACTCGCCAGCAAGGGCGGGAACTACCTCCTCAACGTCGGCCCGACCGCGACGGGGATCATCCCAGAGGCGAGTGCCGAGGCCCTACGCGGGGCTGGCGCATGGCTAGCGGCGAACCCGGTCGGCACCTATCACACCCGGCGCGGGCCATCAGTCGGCGTGCCCGGCATCTGGGCGACGCGTGACGCCGCCGATGCGCACCGGATCTACCTGCACGTCTTCGAATGGCCGGCCGACGGCAAGATCCACTTGCCGGCCGATCACGTCGCCGGCAAGCTCGACCACGTGACGACGGCGTCGCTCGCGAACGGCACCCATGCCTCCCTGGCATTGCACCGCGACGGGTCCGGTGTCACGATCACCGGCCCGCACGACGCGCGGGATCACATCAACACCGTCATCGTTGTGCAGTAGACGCCTTCGGTAGCCCTCATCCGGTGTGGGTGAGGGCTACCTCACGGGTTCTTGCTACCCCCGTTGAGTCGACCACGGCTTCGCCATGATCCGCGCCATGCCGGCCTCGTCAAGCTCCACCCCAAGGCCCGGCGCATTTGGCACCGCGACACACCCGTCGTCACCCACCACGAACGGGTCACGCAGGTAGCCCGCTCCGATCACCGTGCGACCACCGGCGCGCGTGTCATTCACCTCGTTGTGTTCCTGCACGAGGAAGTTCGAGATCGACGCATCCAGTTGGACCGAGGCCGCGAACGCCAATGGGCTCAGCGGGCAATGCAACGCCACCGTCGCGTACGCCGCCTCGGCAATCGCCGCGATCTTCCGGCATTCGGTGATCCCGCCGGCATGCGCCAAGTCCGGTTGGACTACCGCCAGTAACCCTCGCGACAGCGCATCGAAGAAGATCCACTTTCCCATCCACCGCTCGCCGGCGGCCACCGGAACCTCCGACCCCGCCACCGCTTCGGCAAGGGCGTCGACCCGTTCGATCGGCATCGGTTCCTCAACAAAGAGTGGCCGGTGGGGCGCAAGGGCGCGCAACATCTGTCGGGCAATCACAGGGTGCGGGTTGTGGATGTCGATCGCCACGGGTACGCCCGGTCCGGCCCCCTCGCGAGCCGCGGCAAAGCACGCCACCATCCCATCGACCAGATCGGTCCCGAACGGGGTCTCGCCCGGCGACAC
Source organism: Chloroflexota bacterium (assembly GCA_947446285.1). Taxonomy (GTDB): domain Bacteria; phylum Chloroflexota; class UBA11872; order UBA12225; family UBA12225; genus UBA12225. The sequence continues at coordinate 19,504 of CANFGH010000014.1, read as the reverse complement.
ATGCGCCTTCAAAGCACGGAACCCCCACTCGTGCACCAGTTCGGCCGCCGCCGCTCGCCATGCCTCGGGGCTACCCGGTTTGGGGTCGCCCGGAACCGGTTCACGACGCCCGGCACGGTACGGGTCTCCCGGTTCGACGACGTGTGGCCGACTACCGCCGACCGCGCGGTACACGAGGATGCGGTCACGCGTCGCCCCGCCGAGCAGGCGATGCACCGGCAGCCCGGCAGCCTTCCCGGTGATGTCCCAGAGTGCCATGTCGATGCCCGAGATGGCGCTCATCTTCACCGGACCACCCTTGTAGCCGCTCCCGCCCTCATACATGCGGTTCCACAGCCACTCGATGCGCGTCGGGTCCTCGCCGATCAGCAGCGGTTCGAGACGGAGGACCTCGGCGATCACGCTATCCGGATGGTTCTCCAGATACGGTTCGCCAAGGCCAGTGATCCCTTCGTCCGTGTGAATCTTCAGCCAGACCCACGAAGGCGGGACCTTGATCAGTTCCAGTGACACTATTTTCATGGGGGGGCAGTGTGCCACGCCGCCCCGTTCGTGTCGCAAGATACCTGTCAGTCGATTGTCAGGGTCTCGATGGCCTGTTGGATGACCGCGGCTGATCGGTGCAGGGCCTCGATTTCGTGAGCGTCCATCGTCAATGCAAGGTGCTCGCGCACGCCATCGCCGTCAATTACTGCCGGCAGGCTCAGGGCAACGTCGTGCAAGCCGTACTGGCCCCGCAAGACGCAACTCACCGGAAGGATGGTCTGCTCATCACGCAGGATGGCCTCGAGCAGGCGCATCATTCCGGAAGAGACGGCGTAGTAGGTTGCACCCTTCCGCTTGATGATCTCCTGCGCCGCGTCCCGGGTCTGCGCGAAGATGGCGTCAAGGGTCGCCTGATCATGAGAGCGACCCTGGGCCTCGCCAAACTCATGCAGTTTCATGCCACCGATGGTCGCCCGGGACCACACCGGCACTTCGCTGTCCCCATGTTCGCCAATGATCAGCGCATGGACACTGCGTGGATCAATTTCATAAAGCCGGCCAAGCAGGGCACGGAACCGTGCGGTATCCAGGATTGTGCCGGTGCCGATCACCCGCCCACGTGGCAGGCCGGATATTCCCCACGTGCCGTAGGTAAGCACGTCAACCGGATTGGTCGCAACGACGATCACTCCGTCGCGGTTCGCCTCGATCAGTTGAGGAATGATGTTGCGGAAAAGTGCCCAATTCCGTGCGAGGAGTTCCAGCCTCGTCTCGCCAGGCTTCTGGTTAGCACCAGCGGCGATCACCGTCACATGCGACCCGTGACTGTCCGCAAAGGTGCCGGCCCGCACCCGTACCGGCATGCCAAAGGGCACCGCCTGCGAAAGGTCCATCGCCTCACCCTCGGCGCGGGCCGCGTTACTGTCGATCAGGACGAGTTCCGAGCAGAGACCTGAAAGGATCAGCGCGTACGCTGTGGTTGCGCCAACGTTGCCAACCCCAACGATGGTCACTTTCCGTCCGCGTGCGTTCCGTCCGGTTTCGTTGCCCACCAGTTCACCCACTCCCGGGACGCGTTCCCGTCAGATCTCCATGCGCCTGTCGAGCGGTCAGAGTTTACTCGGTCAATTTTCGCAAAGAAGCCGACTGTTTCACCTACCGACCACGCAACATCGACGATCAGCATCTGTCCCGTGCGCCGTACCCTACGGGCATCATGTCGGCATCCGCAGACAATCGCGGGAACTCCATTGACGGGATCCTGTCCGGACTTGGCGCCGCATCCATCTGGGGTGGCATGTACGTGGTCAGCCGGATGGTCCTCGAAGTGATCCCTCCGGTCACCCTCGTCTTCATCCGCCTGGTCCTTGGAACGGTCACCCTCGCGATTGTCATCCGCCTGACGGCAGCACGATTGCCGTCAAGGGGTGACCTCAAACTGATGGCCTCCCTCGGATTGGTGGGCATGTGCATCAGTCTCGTTGCCCAGTTCGCCGGTACCCACCTCGCCGGGGCGGCGAACGGCGCCCTCATCACCAGCGCCACGCCAGCCTTCATGCTGGTCTTCGCCTGGCCGATCCTTGGAACCCGCCCAACCCTCCGCCAGGTCGTCGCCCTCATCCTCGCCACCACTGGCGTGCTGGTCGTCACCCTTGTCGGGACTGACGCCCCCGCGGATGCACCAGGATCACACCTTGCGGGAAACACCTTCCTGCTCATTGCCGCGATCACCTGGGCCCTCTATTCGGTCCTCGGTGGTCGCGCGTCATCCAGGTATGACGCGCTCGTCACGACCGCCTATGCCACTGGGTTCGGAGCCCTGTTCACCCTCCCACTTGTCCCCTGGGAGCTTGCGTCCACGCCCGTGGGCACACTTGACTGGCTGGTCTGGATGGGCGTCCTCTACCTCGGCATCGTCTCAACCGCCGGTGCCTTCTACCTCTGGAACCGCAGCATCGCACGCCTCGGCGCATCACTACCCGGTCTCCTCTTCTTCGCCCAGCCCGTCGTCGGGGGTCTTCTGGGTGCCACTGTCCTCGGCGAGGTCCTCAGCACCTCGTTCTTCGTTGGTGGGGCCCTCGTGGCGAGCGCGGTTGTCCTGAGCGCCCGAGAACCCTGACCCCACGCCGTCGTATGCTTTGGAGGACATGACTACCACCAACGCAGTAACAGATACGCCTGCCCTGTTCCAGCCGATGACCATCCGTGGGGTGACCCTCCGGAACCGCGTCGTTGTGTCCCCGATGTGCCAGTACTCGTGCGAGGCGCGTGATGGACGTGCAACCGACTGGCACCTCGTGCATCTCGGCGGCTTTGCGAAGGGTGGTGCCGGTCTCGTCATCGTCGAGGCGACCGGTGTCGCCGCTGTCGGGCGCATCTCCCCCGAGGACGTCGGACTGTGGGAAGACGCCCAAACCGAACCCCTGGCCCGTGCCGTCCGGTTCATGCACTCGCAGGGCACCCTCGCCGGTATCCAGTTGGCCCACGCCGGTCGCAAGGCATCAACCGCAGCGCCATGGAAGGGGCATGGCCTCGTCCTCCCAGCGGACGGCGGATGGCAACCTGTCAGTCCGACATCCACCCCCTTCAGTCCCGAGTACGCCGTGCCTCACCGTCTGACCACGGCCGAGGTTGCTGCCATCCCCGACGCCTTTGCCGCCAGTGCGCGTCGAGCCAACCAGGCCGGGTTCGACGTGGTCGAGATCCATGGCGCCCACGGATACCTGCACCACTCGTTCCTGTCGCCAATCTCCAACGACCGCGATGACATCTACGGCGGCGACTTCGCCGGACGCACGCGCCTTCTCCTCGAGACCGTCGAAGCCATCCGAGGAGTGTGGCCGGCAGAAAAGCCCCTCTTCGTCCGCCTGTCAAGCACGGACTGGATTGAGGATGGTTGGGACGGCGATGACACCGTCTCGCTTGCCCGTGAACTCGGGGCCCACGGCGTAGATGTCGTCGATTGCTCTTCCGGAGGCGTCGCGCCACAGCAACAGGTCAAGCCAGGGCCGGGATATCAGGTGCCATTCGCCTCGCGCGTGCGTCACGAAGCCGGAACCGCCTCGATGGCCGTCGGGCTCATCACGACGGCTTCACAGGCAAACGCGGTCATCGCCGATGGTCATGCCGACCTTGTTGCGCTGGGACGCGAACTCCTGCGAGATCCGCACTTCGTGTTACGCGCATCGCGTGAACTCGGTGGGCCATCGTTTGCGCCACCGCAATACCTGCGCGCCTGACACCCAAGCGGTCGGATCGGTGGGTCCGTGCACCGCTCCGCCCTGGATCACACCTGCGCGTTCAGCCCCCTCAGGAGATCGCAAACGAGGGCTGTCCTCGGAACGTCAACCCCGGCGCGTTCAGCGCGGGCAACGACGTCTCCGAAAACCTCTTCGACCTCCATCATGCGACCCGCGAACAGGTCTTGCGCCATCGACGGGAACGCACCGGGCGCGATCTGACCTGACCGGCCTCCAGGCACCAGTCCGGACGCGTACTCGACGTGCTCGGATGCCGTCATCTGGAGATAGCGCCTGATCGGGAACCCCACGTAGTCGCCGACGGCAACCCCGTGTGCCCGTGCCACGGCATCCGTCTCCTGGATCAGGGCACGGAAGGCCCGCACAAGGTCAGGGTTCGACCACAAAGACGGTCCCGGGAGGCGGGTCAGGACTGTCACGCCAAAGATCCCGACCGCATTGCACGCCTTCGACCACAGGACCGACCGGATATCCGGTGCGACCTCCGCAGGAATGCCGGCCTCGGTCATCCGGGCGACAGCATCGGCAACCCGCACCGATGGCGGCGCATCGAACTCGCCGAGGTAGGTCATGCCCAATCCCCCGATGCGCACCGCACCATCCGCCTCACGCCCGGCACCCAGGATGCTGACCGCCCCGACTGTCCGCGACGATCCGAACGCATCTGCCAGTAAGTCATCCTTGACGAGGCCGTTCTGCACCCCGGCCACCCACCAGTCACCCGCCCAGTCACCGCCCCGCCCAGCCTGGTCACTGGACGCTTCGCTTGGCCGCGGTGGCAGAGTTGCAACGACCTCTGCAATGGCTTCCGGCAACTGGTGGCCTTTCGTCGCGAAGAGGATGCCCGAGGCCCCGCCCTTTCCGTTGACCCCACCCACATGCTTCACCAAGTCCGCCGGATCGGTCGTCACCCCGACACGTCCCGGAGTACCCGGATCACCGACCGGGACCGTGCGTGTCACCGCACCGATCAGGCGAACCTCGCCCGCCTGCCTGAGACGGTTCGCAGATGCAGCCGAAGCCAAGAGGACGACCGACTGGCCACTTGACGCAAGCAAGGCGCTGTAGGCCTGCCCCAGCGAACCCGCACCGACAATCCCGATCACCGGCCATTCCGCACCCGTCGCCACGTTCTCCACTCCGTCCTGCCGTGTATCAGTGCGCCGGGGTCACCGTCAGGCAACAGCCGGCGCGTGTGGCGCTTTCGCGAGAAGTGCCCCAAGGCTGTCCCCGAGGATCAGGTCCAAGTCAGCCGCCGGGATGAACGGGCAATGCCGGCGCACCACGTCAAGGGTGTGGCGGTACGTCAGGTACTGACCCACCACCGGATAGTCCGATCCCCAGTGCAGACGGGACGGGCCGTATGCATCGTAAATCGCCTGCACGATCCGAATGCTGTCGCCATACGGGTACTCAAACCGCTCCGCCGACGAGTAGTGGAAGCCAGAGAGTTTCAGGTGGATATTCGGGATGAGGGCCGAATGCAGAATCTTGCCAAGTTCGGGGTACGGTGCCGCTTCGGCGGCTTTCGGGTGGCCCATGTGATGGACCAGGAACGGCACTCCTGGAAACCGTTCGGCAACCTTCTCCAGCCACCAGTGCAACCTCGGGGCAATGGCCATGCTTGCGATGAGGCCCAGTTCCTGCGCCACCCCAAAGAACGCGGATCCCTCGTCCGAGAGATACCAAGAACCATCATCATCACCACGGACGTAGTGCGTGAACCCGGCCATCGGGTAGGCACCCGCCGCGCGGCGGAGGCGTTCGGCCGCTCCCGGTGCATGGTAGGTCGGCCACCACAGGCTGTCCACATCCGCCACCATGCTCAACTTGTCGGCATGCGTGCGAACCGCCCCGGCAATGTAGTCGTTGTTGTCCGGATTGTGGTCGTCGTTCCGCGCACAAACGATCATCGCGCGTCCGACATGGTTCTGTCCCATTTCGGACAGCAACTGCTCCACCTTGCCCCGGCTTGCCGAATCCGGGACTGGCGGGTCATATGGCCAGAGTCGCCAAGCGTGGCAATGGCTATCGATGATCATCCGGACCTCTCCTCACGTGGTTCGCCGACCGGACGAAAGACCGGTCCCGACGCCGCATTATGGCCGACGCGCACGCATCGCGGACCCATTGGTCTGACATTCAGCCCCAATGCCTAGGGAAAACCAGGAATGCCCCGCCGTGCATGACCCAGGACATCAGGGCCAGGATGTGGCACGTTCGGCAGGACACTCGGCATGCGAATGCCGGGGACATTCCCGATCACGTGGATCCGGTGCAGGTATCCGCGGGGCGCGCACACGAAATCCCCCCGGCTGGCCTGGTGCGTCCCGATGCCGTCAAACACCCACTCGATCGTCCCCTCGCGGATCATCCACCACTCATCACAGTCAGCGTGCCAGTGGCCGGCCGGCAGATCGTGCGGCTTCATGTAGATGAGGTTGGTCATGAAGGTCTCGTTGTCCATGACCCGGTGCGCCCAGTTCGCCTCGCCACGGACCAACTTGAGGGCCGCAAGGGTCAGTCGAACCCGGTTCGGCGTAAGTTGGCCCGGCGCCTCATCGATCACCTGTACCGTCGGGATCACACTGTGGGCCGAACGCCGTTCCGCCGGGGTCCGTCGGTCTGCCGGCAGCGATTGGGCATTCGGTTGCCTGACGCTCGTCCGTACCCCATGGGACCCACCGAGAACATGGAACCGGGCGGCATGACCCTTCGGGACACAGATGTACGTGTCAGACTCGGCCTCAAACGTCCCGTGGTCATCAATCTCGACCTCGTACCGGCCCTCGAGGATCGCGACGAATTCGTCGGCATTCGGTCGCCACGCCGGCGCGGTCACTGACCCGGGCGCCTCGCGCAGGAGATCTGCATAGGTCTGGGCGTTCTCGATCAGGCGGTGATGCCAGACCCCGCCACCATGCGCATCATCGATGGCCGCGATACCAACCAAAGGCCGGTTGGGAGTGGGAATTGCGCGTGCATTCACTGCCATAAAGGTTCCTTCTGACCCACTGCATGTCCCGGCTTCCGGACCCCGCACCGACTACCAGTGTACGTCAGCAATGTGTGGTCCAACGCCACCAAAGAAGGGACTTGTCATGCCTGGCCTGGAGTTCGAACCAGGTGAGGAGCCAACTGAACGGTACGATTCACGGGAAACCGGACGCATTCCCGCAAGCAGGGATAGCGATACGGCAAGGGGATAGATCAATGACCGTGACTGTTTGGACAAAGACGTGGTGCGGATGGTGCGATGAGGTCGTCGACCTCCTCAAAGCCCGTGGAATCGCGTTCGAGGAACGTCGTGTGACCGGCAACCAGGAACACTACGAGGAGATGGTGCGGATTTCGCGTCAGTCCAAGGCACCGGTCGTCGACATCGACGGACACCTCCTGATCGACACCGATGCCGACGAGGTTGCGGCCTATCTCGACAAGATTGCGACCAACTGACTGGCGCCAGGACCTTCTACTTCAGCAGGACGATGATGTCATCCTGCACCGGTGTATAGACGCGGGCACCTTGGGGGCCCATCACCGCATTGAGCTCCAGCCTCACTCCGAAGTCCCCACGCAGGTAGATGCCCGGTTCGACCGAGAACGCCACGTCGGACAGCACAAGGCGCGTGTCGTGCGTCTCGAAGTCGTCCAGGCACACCCCTGCCGATCCGTGGACTTCCTCCGGTCCGAGGTTGTGACCCGTTCGATGGGTGAAATACGGCCCGTATCCGGCCTGTTCAATGTGATCGCGAACGGCACGGTCGATTTCCCACCCCTGCGGCACCCGGCCCGCTCTGGCTGCTGCCTCAAGCCGGATCAGCGCTAGGTCACGGGCGGACTTCACCACGTCAAAGACCTCACGAATGCGCGTCGGAACTGGTGACGGGCCGGTCCACGCTACCCACGTGACGTCGGCAAACGGTGATCCGGGGATGTTCATGCGCGCCCACAGGTCGATCAGCAACCACGAGTCACGCTCGATCGGCAGGGCCGAATGGGCCAACGGTTCGTAGTGCGAATTCGCGGAGTTCGGCCCCACTGCAACCGTTGGCCGGTACACCGACACCAGGTTGTTCGACGCAAAGTGATCGACAATGAACTGCTGAACCTCAAATTCGTCGATGGTTCCGCCCGACCCCAACCGTTCCGCAACAAGCGCAAACGCTGCATTCTTGGCATCGTCGACCAACCGCGCCGCAGTGTCGTGTTGCGCGATCTGGGTCTCATCCCACTGCGCAATTGCTACCTGCAGGAGGTCAGCCGAGGTCACGACGTTCGCGCCAAGTTCGCGCATCATGTCGATCGTGCCACCGTCAACGCGCGACACGTACGGAAGACCACCCCCTGGGCTGTATTCCATCGCGACGCGCGCCCCGGCAAGGGTTCCCTCCGGCCCAAGTGCCGACAGTTGCCCACGCAGGCTGCCAGCATCGTGATACGTGCGCACCTCCCACCGGGGATCATCCATCGCGCTTGACTCGATCGCGTGGGCAATCACGACTTCGCGCGCATGTGGGTCGGCGGGTAGCCACGCGAAGGTCCGACGGGTCAGATGACCACCAGACGCACCCCGCCCGAGGGTCTGCACGAACAACGGGTTATTCCCGCGGAAGTCCATCAGCAGCCACCCGGTGACGCCCTGGGCAGCCATCAGTGCGCGGACCGCGTCCCGGTGCGTCCAGTAACTCATTGGGTTTCCTTCAAGCGACCTGTGAGCAGATTGGGAGCGAGATGGTGGACCAAGCCCATGTAGGTGTGGGACCGCGCCCCCCTCTCCCGACGCAACGGGGGAGGGGGTGTGGTCCTGCCGGTGACTCGGAAAGCAACTGGCCCGGAGAGGTCAGTGAATGCGTTCGGGGACACGAACACCGAGGTGCGTCGCGGCCTTGGCGATCACGTCCCACGTGTCCGGAGCGATGGGCACACCGTGCTCGTGACGCGATGCACGGCTATGTGCCTCCGGACCGCCGGGGAGCAGGACCTTCTCGACACCTGGCACAGGCGCAACGGCCTCGACCGAGGCAGACATGTTGTCGATGGTCGCGTTGAAGGTGTCGAGGGTTCCGAATGCCCGTGGATCAATGGCAATCACCACCACACCACTGCCTACCCCGTCATCCGGAGGCGTCTCCGCGGTGAGGCCGGCGCCGATCAGGGCCGCCACCAACGAGAGGCCATATCCCTTGTGGCCCGCCGCCGGCAGCAGCATGCCACCCGCGTAAAGGTCCTCGGCGTTTGTCGATGGGTGTCCATCCTTGTCGACAATGCATCCCGGAGGCAGGGGCACATGCTTTGCCCGCGCAACCTGAACCTTCCCTTCGGCGACAACCGTCGTCGCGAAGTCAACGATCACGGGTTGCGTGTCGTGCGATGGCACGCCGACCGCCCAAGGATTGGTGCCGAGATGACGGCGTGCCCCGCCGAACGGCGCGGTCAGACCAGCCCCGGGACCGGCATTCCCGTAGATCACGAACGCAATGAACCCGCGCGACGCCGCTGTTTCGGCGTAGTGGCCTAGGCGGCCAATGTGCCCGCAGTTACGGATACTGACCACGCCGGCTCCGGCCTCGGTCGCCTTCCGCATCGCGACCTCGAGGGCGTACGCCGCGCCAACCTGTCCGAAACCACCGTGAGCATCCACGATGGCAGTCGCCGCCGTCTCGTGCACCACTTCCGGCCGGCCACCAGCATTGAGGCGCCCGGACTCGATCTGGGTCAGGTACGCCGGGATCCGGATCACGCCGTGGCTGTCATGACCGGAGAGGTTCGCCTTCACCAGATGGTTCGCCACTTCGGCTGCCAGGTCCGTCGGCGTTCCCGCCGCACTGAAGATCGCCGCCGTTAGCGTTTCCAACGGGTCGGGCGCAACCAGATACATCTCCGCCATCGTCACCGGTTCCTCTCACTCAGGTGGCCCACCCGGGCCGCGCCGATTATAGGCCGCCTTCCGGTCCCGCGGGCGAGGCGACGCGAGAAGCGCCTATCCAACGGTCGCCCGGAGTGCCGGTGCAAGTGCGCGCACCAGCGAGGCACCGTCCTGCGGGCGCACCATCGGGATCCACTTTTCAAGCACCGCATCGCTAGCAGCGTCGATCACTTCACCCGTTTCCGCCGCCAAGTCGCGCGCCGTCTCGGTGAGTGTCGCGCGCAAGCGGGCCGCGACCGGGACTTCGGCGCCACGGGCGTCAGCCACCCGAAGGAAGGGCCCGATCGAGCATTCCCCGATGCATGACACCGGCACAATCGCCACCGACCGGTCAATCCGGTTCGCCACGACTTCACGTCGGAGCGCACTCACGAGCGCACGGGCACCTTCACGGGTGCAGCATCCACCACCGCAGACCATCATCCGTACTTCCGGGAGTTCCGCGCGTGTTGCCACCCGGCAATCCGGGCACAGACGCGGGATCGGAGGGCCACCGCACGTCGCCGGCAACGGTTCGGTGCGTGTCCCGCATGACGTGCATGCCCATGGTTCGGCAACCCAAGCAAGTGGGTCGAACATCCCTTCCAATGAAGCGACATCAACGGGAAGACGCCGGATCACTGGGGACGCCAAGGTGTCGGCGAGCACGCGTCCCGCCTGGCCAATCCCGAACCGCGGTCCCACCACTGGCGGTGCACGGCGCACATGCGACGGACGTCCGATGTGCCCGGCATATCCCGTCGATCTCGCAACCGCCTCATCAAACGGACCGTGCCTGCCGGATAGCAGGACATCCGGTGCCAGCGCCTGCAATGCCCGCACGACCGCCAGATACCATTCAATCGTCCGCCCTTCAATCGCGAATCGCGAATGCGCCGGTGGTTCGTCAAAGTAGGGCGTCTGGCCGGCAACCGTCAGGGCATCGCCGGTCACGGCAATCCAGGCCACTCCACCCGCACCGTCAGCCGCCTTCGGTATCTGGACCGGCCAGCAATAGGCAACCTGGTGCCACGCCTTAGGCTCCAAAGGAAGCCCATGCGGATCAGGGGAGACGGGGAGGAGAGGGTCATGGCCTGTGCCATCGGCGCGTACTTCTCCGGAGAGGTGTTCAGGCGCCGGCAGGGCGCCCACCCGGATGCCACCCGGCAAGTCCCCCGGATGTCCGGGCGTGAAGACGTGGTCCACCCCGTGCGGGATATATGCCGGATCACCCGCCGCCCATGTCAGTGCACCGCGTGCGCGCCAACCCGAAGCCATTGGCGCAAGTCGCGGATCGGTCAGGAGGACCGCGCGAACCGGAGATTCACGAGTGACGACGGCCACCAGTTCGTCCGGCATCTCGGGAGGATCGATCAGGATCCATCCTTCTGGCGAAGCAACCGCCGTGCCAACCCGGTCGACCGCAACCCCGTCATTCCATCGCCAGATACCGGGGAGAACCTCTGCCACACGTTCATTTTGGGCGCCGGACGCCTGCGTGCCTGTCATGCCGTCGATCCTCCAGTGCGTGCTAAGCAAATCGCAAATACATCTGGTGCATTGGGATGGGGATTGGCCGATGTTCCGTTGGGAACCGTTCGCAAGTATGAATGCCTCATGAACATAGCAGGCCGCGCCACAATACGGATGCCGAGGCAATCGGTCACACACGCCCCTCGGAAATGCCACCGCCGGTGCGATCAGTCACGCCCACCCACCGGGGGATCTCCAGCGCCCTCGCCGGCAGGACCGGGCTCGAAGGCACCGCACCTGCGCTGGCCCGGCTGTTGCTCGGGTAGACTGGTTTTCCTAACCGAGTACCCCAATCACGAGAGGACGCGCGGATGAAATCTCCCGCGAGCAATCATTCTTCCCCTACCTGGGCGCACACCCATCGGTCGAGTGCCACCATCAGCCCACTCTCCGCCCTGGCACACCGCATGGGCGAGGCAGCCACCACCTGGCTGTCGTCACTGACGCCCGGTCAGCGGAGCCACGCCGTCTACACCGTTGCCGATGATGAGCGGAAGAACTGGCACTACATCCCGCGCACCCGATCCGGATTATCCCTGCGTGAACTCAGTGGCGGACAGCAGAAACTCGCGTTCCGCTTCCTTGCAACCGGCCTGAGCGAACGCGCCTATGGTCAAGCCCTCGCCATCATGTCCCTCGAAGCGGTCCTCGCGGAACTCGAGGGTCCGGCACGGACGAACCCGCGCGACCCTGATCTCTATCACTTCACGGTATTCGGCACCCCGTCAGACACCGAACCGTGGGGGTGGCGCGTCGAAGGCCACCACATCTCCCTGAACTTCCTCATTGCCGGCGGTATCGCCAGTGCTCCCCAGTTCTTCGGATCAAACCCCGGGAAGGTCCCGGCGCACGGCCTGGCCGATTCCGGCCTCGCCGGAATGGCCGGGTTCCGCGTCCTCGCACTCGAGGAAGACCTCGGTCGACGCCTCGTCACAATGCTTGATCAAGCGCAACGTCACCGCGCAATCATCCTCCCTGAGGCACCCCGCGACATCCTGACTACCTTTCAACGGAACGTCACCCGGGAAACGGCCATCGGCCTCGCCGCGTCATCCATGACCGAGGAGCAGCAGCATCTGCTGCACACCATCATCGAGACGTATGCCCGGCGTATGCCCGAAGCCCTCGCCGACCACCAACTGGACCGCATCGCCCGCGATGGCACGGGACACATCCACTTCGGGTGGGCCGGTGGCGAACATGTCGGTGACCCCCACTATTACCGGCTTCAGGGACCAGGGTTCCTGGTCGAGTACGACAACACCCAGAATGGTGCCAACCACATCCACACCGTCTGGCGCGACTTCGACGCCGAGTGGGGCGACGACCTCCTGGCAAACCACTACGCCGAGAGGCGCCACGGGGACCAGAGCGACCACGCCCATGGCGACCACGGTTCGCACGGACATGGCCCCGAGGATCATGCCGACCACTCGCACGACCACGATGACCATGCCGGTAAAAATCACTGATCAGGGTCCGGTGCCCAGGGCGGACACCGAGTACCCCGAAGCAACGGTTCCCACCTGCCAAGCGGCGGGTGGGAACGCACCGTTCGGACTACATACCAGCCCCGATGACGGCGCGAGCCTGACCGTCTTCTACGACGGAACATGTGCGTTCTGTACGAGCCAGGCAAGCCTTATCGGGCGCCATCTTGGGGACACGGTCAGAACCGTTTCGACCGCTTTGCCGGATGCCCATCACGCGTGGGGACTGAATCCGGTACGCACGTCCGGGGAAATCATCGTGCGCGATCGCACCGGACGTGAATGGGGCGGGGCCGATGCCATCGCGCGCCTGTTACGGGAGTCACCGCGCCTCGCACTCCTTGGGCGGGCCATGACGCTGCCGGGTATCCGGCAGGTCGCCCACCTCGGGTATCGCGGTGTGGCACGTGTCCGCCACCGCCTCGCTCGGTGGTCCTGACGCGCGCCACACCGCGCCGACGCTAGCGTGCGGTGTCGGACGGCCCGAAGAGCTCCGGGCGCACTACGCGCGCGACCGCCTCAAGTCCGTCGACGATCCGCGGTCCCGGCCTACTCGTCACGTCGACCTCACGTTGGCTCAGCGCCACCACGCGGCCATTGCGCACCGCAGGAACGACGTCCCACCCTGGCCGCGCCGCCACCGCCTCGACGCTCTCGCCGTATGGCGCATCGCCGAGGATTACCATCTCCGGCGCGAGGCCAAGCACCGCCTCGTCGCTGACACTTGGGTACTGCATCCCCGCGGCCACTGGCGCCACGGCGTTGTCAGCGCCCACCGCCTGCAGCATTGCGTCGATGAAGGTGCCCGGCCCGGCAGCCATGATGCTTCCCGGGTAAGAGGCGTCAATCTCAAAGAGCACATGGGGGCGACCGGACGCCCCCTTCGCCTTTGCTTCGACGGCATCCCAGCGTTGACGCAACGACGTCACCAACGTCGCCGACGCATCGCGCGAATTGCCGATGTTCCCGACCGTCTCGACGTTCGCCAGTACGCCTGCGAAGTCCACCGGGTTCAGAATCACCACCGGCACCTTCAAAGCCTCAAGGTTGGCAATGATGTCAGCCGGGAAGCCACGCACGGCGAGCACCAGATCGGGTTGCGCCCCGATGATCGCCTCAAGGTTCGGCTTGAACCCGCCAATCTTCGGCGCGGACTGCGCGGCTTCAGGGTAGTCGCAGAAGTCGGTCACCCCAACCACGCGGTCGCCAAGACCCACTGCAAACACAATCTCGGTGGTGCTTGGCGCGGCTGACACGATGCGACGCGGTTCCTTTGCGATCATGACGGCACGCCCGTCGTCATCTACCAGCGACAGGGGATAGGTTGTCGCGCCGAGGACACTGGCCACTGATGGGGCTGGCGCAATCGGCGCACGGTCGGCAAGAACGGCGGGGGTAGGCAACAACAAGGCGAGTGCGACGGCAAGCGTGCGCACCAGCGACGCAAGCGCGCCGCGACGGTTCTCAACGTTCATCAGGAAATCTCCAGACGCAAGCATGCAAGGGGGGCACGCGCAGGCAGAACCTGCGCCACCCCAACAACGGGGTGCGTCACGGTATGCATGACCGGCCCAAAGGTTTGGGCCAGCACGCTTGGGGCGAGGGCGAGGGCGGGCGGACCATCGGCAACCACAAGTCCGCCATCGATGACGACCACCCGGCCCGCCGCCAACGCCGCGAGGTTCAGGTCGTGGAACACGGCAACTACGGTCAGGCCTTCGTCGCGGTGCTTGCGCGCCACGACGTCGAGGAGGCCTTGCGCGTGTGCCGGATCGAGGTGGGTCGTCGGTTCGTCCAAGAGAAGGACTTCTGGCATCTGGGCAAGCGACATCGCCAAGGCGACGCGTTGCCGTTCGCCGCCTGAGAGTTCCTGCACGAGGCGGTCGCGGAATTCGGTGGTGTCGGTCGCCGCCAGGGCACCGTCGATGGCAAGCCGGTCGGCATGGTCGTCACCGCCCCACAGTGACCGATGGGGGGTGCGCCCGAGGGCAACGAGACCCTCGACCGTGATATCAAAGGCCGGATCGAGTCGCTGCGGCAACCATGCGATGCGCCGCGCAAGGTCGCGACGTCGATGGTCCCGCAACGCCACACCATCGAGGGTCACCGTGCCCCGCGACGGTTTCACCAATCCGGCCAACACTTGGAGAAGCGTCGACTTGCCGGCCCCGTTCGGACCGACCACGGCCACGAACTCACCCGGTTCAATCGCAAGAGAGACGCCACACAACGCCTTGGCGCCAGACGTGTCGTAACTGGCAACGACACCCTCCAGGCGAAAGCCACGGGGAACACGCGCGCTATTGGCCCCTGCCATCAGCTTGCCCGCCTAGCACGACGCAAGATTGCCAGGAAGGCCGGCCCACCGACCATTGCGGTGAGGATGCCCACCGGCAACTCGACAGGCGCCAAGACGAAGCGCGCCAACAGGTCGGCAGTCACGAGAAAGGCGCCCCCACCGAAGGCACACGCCGGCACAAGCCGTCGGTTCGAAGGTCCAGTCAAGCGTCTCAGCATGTGTGGTACCAACAGACCGACGAAGCCAATCAGGCCTCCAAGCGTCACGGCCGAAGCCGACAGGATCGCACCAGTCGCGAGCGTTACCCGGATGGTCATCGCCACCGGCACGCCGACGCTTGCCGCACCCGCCTCACCAAGGACCAACGGGTCAAGCCAATGCGCAAGGGCGTACGCGACGAAGAGGCCAACTAGGACGACCGGCGCGGCGACGGCAAGGTGCCCCCAGCCGTTGACCGCGATGCCACCGGCCAGCCACGAGAAGACAAGGCGGATCCGCACCCCCATCTGGTCGTTCAGCACCAGCACCGCGGTCGTTGCCGCGGTCAACATCGACCCGACGGCAAAGCCCGCCAGCAACAGGTCGGTCAGCAGAAAGCCTGCGCCTCGTCGGGAGATCCGGAAGACCACGAAGGCCGTCGCGACCGCACCGACCGCACCAGCCGCCGGTACGAACATCGCCTGCAAGCCCGCCGCCGTCGGGGCGAGGATGCCGACCGCCGCGAGACCCGCCGCCGGCCCGACGAGCAGCGCGAGGGTCGCCCCGAACGCCGCCCCGGAGGAAATCCCTAGGACGAAGGGATCGGCCATCGGGTTCCGGAACAGCCCCTGGAAAAGTGCCCCACTGGTTGCAAGGGCGCTGCCGGCAAGCGCGGCACCGAGAACCCGTGGAAACCGGACTTGCCACACGATGGCGTCTTGCGCGGTCGTCCAGGTGGGCACGACACTGGTCAGGCCAAGGTGGTTGGAGATCACCCCAACGACCACGTGGATCGGGATCACCACCGCGCCCCACGCAACACCGGCGACAACGGCCCCTACGAGGCCAATGCAGAGCAGGACGGACAGGCTGAACGTCGGTACCGCCAAACCAAAGCGTCTATAAATCTGGCGTGGATCTGCGGGCCACCAGACATGGCGTCGAGGAATGCCAGGTACGGGGAACACAGCGGACGGCAATGCAGTGTCCATGTGCAGCGTCGATCCTTTCTCGCGAAGGTACGCAGCGTGCCATGGGATGGGTAACCTGACTTTGCACCGCGGTCAGCATGACGGACACCCGACAGCTCCCACCACGATCGCACTACAGTTGCGGGACAGCGTCGGCATTTGACCGACTTCCCCCACGTCTCACCCCGACCCCGGAGCGATTACCCATGGCGCAGGTGGCCAACACAGCCACCAACGTGTATTCAATTGCCGAGACTATATACCCGGTACCGCAGCCTTGCGCTGTCCATCTCCGACCGCACACTGCACTGGAGTGACAAAAGCAATGACCACAATGAACCGGCAGGTCCAACTCCGCCGACGCCCAAACGGGTTGCCCCAACCGGAAGACTTCGCGATCGTCGAGATTCCAGTGCCCCAACCCGGACCGGGCGAACTCCTCGTCCGGACACACTTCCTGTCGCTCGATCCCTACATGCGGGGACGCATGAACGACGGGAAGTCGTACGCCGCTCCGACCCCACTCGACGCCGTCATGCCCGGTGGCACCGTTGGCGAAGTGGTCGCATCCAATGACCCATCGATTGCCGTCGGAAGCATCGTGACCGGCGGTGGCGGTTGGCAGGAGTTCGCCGTCCTCAATGCGCGATCCGTCCGCGTTGTCGACGCGAGCCTGGCGCCGATCAGCACTGCTCTCGGAGTCCTCGGCATGCCCGGGCACACCGCGTGGTACGGCCTGAATGTGATCGGACGGCCACAGGCAGGCCAGACCGTCGTCGTCGGAGCAGCTACCGGTGCCGTCGGGAGCGTAGTGGGACAACTTGCACGCCTTGCCGGGTGCCGTGTCGTTGGCGTCGCCGGGTCCGATGCCAAGTGCGCACACGCCGTGTATGACCTCGGCTTCGATGCCTGCGTCAATCACCGGTCGCACGATGTCGCGTCACTTTCGGACGCCCTCCGGCAGGCTTGTCCAGATGGGATCGACATCTACTTCGAGAATGTTGGCGGAGCCACTCTCGCCGCGGTCCTGCCCAACCTCAACCACGGAGCGCGTATTCCCCTGTGCGGCCTCATCAGCCGCTACAACGGTGAGGACCAGACACCCGTGAATCTCGGACCGCTCCTCTCCAACCGGGTCACCCTGCAAGGGTTCATCATCTCCGATCACCCGGAGATATTCCCGGCATTTTTCGCCGAGGTCGCCCCGCGCGTCCAGTCCGGGCAGTTACGGTACCGCGAGGACATCGTTGACGGCCTTGCGAACGCACCCCGAGCCTTCATGCGCCTGTTCTCCGGTGAGAACTTCGGGAAGTTGGTCGTCCGCATCGCACCGTGACCGGACGCATTTCAAGACGCAGCGAGGCCCCGATCCGAACCCGGACCGGGGCCAGCGCGCAACGTTCACCAGACCAGATGACCCCTAGCGGGGCAGGTCGAGGATGTTCTGCAATTCGTCGTTCAACGCCTTCAGGTAGGACGGTGTCGGTTCGCCCTGATTCTCCCAGACCTTGTTGACCGCGTCGCCGAGGGCCTTGTTGAACTCCGTGATCTTGTAGTTCCCCGGCACCTGGTAGGTCTCGCCGAGTTCGTTCGCATCCCGGTCGAGTTCCTGAAGGATCTTCGGGAAAATCTCGTGGTTCACGAACTTCGGATCGTTGTAGACGTCGGGACGCGCACCAGGGGTCGTCGATCCGGTCTTCTGCATCGCCAAGGCGAGACCGGTGTCCTTGCTTGTAAAGAACTGCAGGACTTTCCAGGCCTGGTCGGGATTCGGCGAAGTCGCCGACAGTTGCAGCGCATCCGGTACCCAGATGCCACCACGTCGGCCCGTCGGCCCCTTTGGTGCAAGGATTGCGCTGTACTCGTAGCCAAACTGCTTTGCGGCCGGTTGAATCGCCGTCTTCACGTTGAAGTCGAGGTTCATCAGCATCGCGGCCTTGCCCTCAACGAACAGCTTCTGGATATCCGCCTTCGGGTCGGCCACCTTGCGCTTGTGGAACGCATCGTAGAACCACGCGAACGCTGCTCCCGCCTCGGTGCTCGCAAGCATGCCTTTTTTGGCTTCCTTGTCGAGCAATTCCGCGTTCCACCGGCGCAACGTGCCAGTGAGGGTGCGCGAATCCTTCGGCAGGGTGGTGGCGATGCCCCACTGTGACCCATCAGGCTTGGTCAGTTTGACCGCGGCCTCCATGATGTCAGCCATCGTCGTATTGGCATCGGGAACCTTGACCCCCGCCTGATCGAACAACGACTTGTTGTAGAAGAACGCGACCGCAGCCATCTTCCCCTTGAAAGGGAGCGAGATGACCTTGCCGTCGAGCCGACCGGCGTCAATCGCCGCGGGATACCACTGCTTGAGGTCAACCTTGTCACGTGCGATGAGCGCGTCAAGGTCCTTCATCGACTTCGCGAGGTAGAGACGCTGCGGTTGTGCCTGGGACGGGTGGGTGTGAACGACATCCCCGATGCTTCCGGCCGCGATCAGGGTCGTGATCTTGGCGATGATGTCACCGTCGTTCAGGTCCTTCTCGACAGTGATCCCAGGGTTTTCCTTCTGGAAGATCGGGATGCGGACGTCCCACATCTCTGCTTCGGAGACGGTTCGGGCCGTGACCTTGATCGTTACCGGCTTGGGAGCCGCGGTCGGCGCTGCCGTAGCGGCTGGAGCGGTCGTCGCCGCGGCCGCCACGGTCGGGGCCGCCTTGGCTGCAGTAGGAGCCGCTGCCGGGGCTGACTCGCCACCACAGGCAGCAAGCACTGCCGATCCCCCGAAAACCGCAGCCAAGCTTGAAAGTGAACCCCGCCGTGTCAGGCGTGAACCCACGCCACGTTCAATCAGTTCGGACATCTTCCCCCCGAAAGTCCGTGCGGTCCTGACCACCAACGACGGTGGGGGGCGCAACGGTTTCCGGGGATGCTAACAAGTGAATGAACACGCAGGCGGGGTCACCGGCCAGACGAAGGGACCCCGACATGTATGCGATTACTGTTGGGTAGCTGGGGCGGTCACCTGCCTCGTAACCGTGAACGGTGACCAGTTGCTCCCGTCCTGCGGATACACATTCGCCGTGACATCCAGGGCGAATGTACCCGTGGCCGCTGTGCTGAACGTTGCCGAACCTGATCCGTTGTTGATAGACCCATTTGATGCGAGATTGAACCCATTCCGGCTCAATGTGGCACTGAACCACCCGTTCGCCGTAGGGCTAACCCCAACCGCAGCAGTGCAGGTCTGTCCAGTGCACAACAAGTTGAAAACCGACAATGTCGGGACCGTGACTGTGCTGTTGGCAAGCAACGACGACATCGGGGTCTGGAACCACAGTTGGGGAGCGTCGGGCCCAGAAGACGTGCCCTTC
>CANFGH010000013.1 GCA_947446285.1 Chloroflexota bacterium | reverse complement strand
GGTATCGGAGATGCGCTTCTCATTGATAGTCAGGCGATAGACCGGCATCCACTCGGGTGCCGGTCGTTCGAAACGCGTTCGACACTTCTCGGTACGCCCAAGTAACGGACGTCCGCTGGCTCCGAGCATTACGCTTTCCGCGAGACAGGGTGGTTGTCTCTGGCACACCTTTACAGGAGGACCGACGGTGTCAGGCATGAATGTCAATCCAGACGAAGCGACCTCCACACACCCGGTGCCAACGCATTTCCTGTCCCAGTCGCTCGTCTGGAAGCGAACGGCAGCTCGGGATTCATGTGCACGTGCTTCCACTGCGCTTCCCGAATACCAAGCCCTTGTCGAGGCTGACGCAGCTGAGCAGGACGCTTGGCACAGTTGGGTTGCGGCGCGGGAGATTCATGACAAGGCAGCCGGTGGCGGGCTACTCCAAGTCGCAGCAGAGAGGTGCGCATCGGCTTGGGAGCACTTCATCAACGCCGAAGCACGTCGCGGTGCCGCGTTTGTAGCCTGGCGACGCGCTTACCGTGCCCTTCCGGCTTTTGATGACCTGCTCATGGCGGCGGCCCTGTCGTCTGTGACCGCTTCGTCGGGCGAACGTCTCGCGGCGTGATGAGCGCCGTCGGTTCTCAGGCGAATGCGAGAGGCTGGTGACGAACCAAAGTCACCAGACCTCGCGGGCAATCCGCAGAAATTTGCCTCCGAGGATTGAGCGGATGTCACTTTCTGCGTAGCCGCGTCGAAGCAACGATGCGACAACATCGAGCACATTTTCCGGCGGAAGCATGGGAATCTCGGTGTCGTAGCCGAACTCAGTGGGGAAGGTTGCGCGCATCTTGGCGAGATACGTCTTGAGTTCCCCGGTATCGAACACGTAGTCCAACCCAAGTCCGATGTGCCGTGGACCGACTAGCTGAACCATGTGATCAATGTGTGTTGCCACGGGCTCGGCCTAGTCTCCGTCGGCGGGGCCGAGGAAAAGGCCGATACCGTTGACCCCCACGACGCCCCCGGTCTGGGCACACTCCCGCACAAGGTCGTCAGGGAGGTTCCGCGGATGGGCAACGATATCGTGTGCATTGCTGTGAGAGAAAACCACTGGTTTCGTAGCCATTTTTAGAACATCGCGTGCTGTCCGGTATCCAGTATGGCTGCAGCACACCACCATGCCCACGCGCTCCATCTCGCGCACGACATCGTGCCCGAAAGCTGTCATACCATCGTCGTCGTCCTGGCACCCCCCGCCGGCAAGGTTGTTCAGGTTGTACGCAAGAAGCATCCAGCGAACGCCTAGGGAGTGATACGCGCTGATGAGCGACAACAGATCTCCGATTGCGTTCGCACCCTCGATGTCAAAGCAAACACCAAGTCGCCCTGTCTGTTCCGCCAAGTACACGTCCGCAGAAGTCGAAACCAGCATGTAGTCATCGTGCATGGACACCCAGCGTCGGATCGTAGCGAGGGTCTGGAAGTGGTCAGCAACGTCCATTTCGCCGAACCCGACATTCAACGAGACGATATTTACACCAGCCTCACGATAGCGGCGAAGTTCGGGCAGGAAGTCAGTCCCGAAGGGCGCTCCGACTGGCATGCATCCGTGGTTATCCCAGACCAAGGTGTTACTTATGATGCTCTTGGCCTTGTCAAGAGCATCGCGTTTTTGGTCAGTCAGCTTGCAGTTCATGGCTGCTCAGCGTAGTGCCTTCTCTGACTGGTGGCCAAATGGGTCGCATTCAACTCGGTGCGGTATTCCGCTAGCCGAGAACCAACACGCCTCCGGAAGGTCCCCGGATCAGGCATGCGACTTCAAACCAATCGGCCTCTCTCTCGCGACAACGGCGGCTTCACTCGGGCAGTCCGGCAATTGGCGAAGTTCACCCGGGTCTTCAAGCATCCACGGTTGCGACTGGGGCAGTCACAACAAATGTTCGCGTGTCACAAGAGACATTTTTGGTGACCTAGGTGAGCACAAGGGAAAGGGGTTCCGGGCGCCCTGGAACACGATGGGTATCACAAGCGACAAAAGAGCATCCGGCAATCTGGCGATGACCCCGTTCGTGAGCGCAGCTCGCACCGATCACAAATCCGGAACTTGATCTGTTGAAGGCGTGCCCGCACTCACGACGAAAGGAAGTCGTATCTTGGAAATCATACATTCTATACACACCCAAGTCATTGCATTCCTCAATGAAAAGGCCATGCCCTATACCCTTGAGGAAGGCGTCTTTGTGGTTGACCAAATTCGTGACACCGTTCGCTTCACGACCCGTATCACCGCAGACTTCTTCAATGGCCGGGTCCAAACCCTGATCGTCGACACGTCGGCTCCATTGGTCCTGGTGCACACGATGGGATCCGACACGGGTGAGGGTAGCCCGAGCCTTCAACCCTGTGAACGTGAGCAGGTCTACGCCTTGGTGAGCTTGCTGAACCCAGTCACGCAACTGCTGGGTTCGCTGAGTTTCGATAATGCCTCCGCGACGATCAACCACACCTGGCGCGTACCAATCCCAGCCACGCTGGACCAAAAAACGTTTACCACGGTGGTCAACGCCGGTTTGAACTCGATTGACGGTTGTCGCCCGGAACTTGTGGCAGTCGCATCTGGAGAGAAAACGGCAACGGCAGCGCTCTTGAAGATTATTTCGCCCCGCGCACAGGCAGACGGCGACGATCACGCGCTCATCGCCTAACGCGCTCAGGGGAAACCTATTGCACCTGCATCAAAGCAGGATGAGGGTGCGTCTCACATCGGCGTGTGGAACGGGAGAGGAAACCCAATGATGTATCCGAACCGCATCGAAAACCTGATCCTGTCGATTGACCAGCTCCTCGAATCGCTGGGCATATCATGCTTCGTCGAACGGGATGCCCTGGCCGTGGCATTGACCGGGACGGAAGCACCAAGTTACGAATTCGGCCTCTACGCCTTTTCTCTCGACGGAGAGGCTGTGCTGCTCGGAGTTCGGTCAACCGCCGATGTCCTCGGTTTCGACACTGCGGCATGTCCAGCACTCGCGATTGCTCCATTCAACCTGGCCCAGACTCAACTGCTCCTCAACCAGATCAACCAGCACGAAATCAAGGCCGGATCCCTCGCAATCGACCCAACGGATGCTCGTCTGACGTTCATCTGGACGTTCACGGTGATGTGCCAGCCGGACATCGACCTTGCCGGGATGATCCTTGGGACCGCAAGCGCCGTCGACCACTATTTCCGCGCGATCAAGGACTGCATGGTGCACGGCATTAGTGCCGCCGATGCCCTCGCCGCGCATCGTGCGCGCATCGAGGACAGCGCCGAGACGGACCGGAAAGTTCGTCACCTCCTTGGAGAAGAGGACAGCGAGGCGGTTTTTCGACGCCTTCTCGCCGAAATAAGAACTTAGCGAGGCGCTCCGCAACCTGGCGCACGTTCAGCACCCGGATCTGTGGAAGTCCCCGGCCTGGCACTACCCGTCGCAGTCGATGCCCAATGCACCCGCAATCGCCCGCAAGACAAGGTCCCACGATTGGAAACTGAACCGCGCGGGCGCCAGCGCATTCTTCGTCATCACCACAGCCAAGTCATGTGATGGGCAATACATCGATATCGACCCACCAAGACCGGTGTGACCGAAGGCATCGGGCCATGGCGCGACCGTTGGAATGCCGCAGAACGGGTGTATCGCCGCACCCAACGCATACCCAAGGCCCATGCGCGTCGTCCACGCCACATGCGCACCATCGGCACCGGAGTACGGGATTGTCGCCTCGGCAATCGTCGATGGGCTCAGTAGGCGGACCCCATCCAACTCAGCCTCCCTCATTGCGGCGTAATGACGCACCAACGCACGAGCGTTTGTGATCAGGCCGGCTGCCGGCATGCAGCCAGCGCGGGCGCCTGAAGTATTGAACTCTGACGCTGACTGCGCCCGGTCGTCGTGTTCCTCATGGGTCATCGGTCCGAGACCAGTTGACGGGTCCGGGTCTTTTGCAGCTTCGAGGGTCGCAATCCTCGCGCTCACCGCGACATCTGCGGGGACGCCGAACCACATGTCGTCAAGACCCAATGGATGTGCGACCTCGGCGCGCATGACGTCACCAAACGGTGTGCCGGTAGCCCCCTCAACTGCCCGACCCAAAAGTGTCCCGAACGTCATGCTGTGATAGGCCATTGACGCACCTGGCGCCCAATCTGGCGTGGCATTCTCGAGATGGCGCCCAGTTTGCAACAGGCTGGGATAGTCAGTTATCGGCATGTCGCGGAACTCTGGGAGGCCCGCGCGATGGCTCAGGGCATGTCGCACCGTGACATTCCCCTTGCCATGCTTGGCGAATTCGGGCCAGTACGTGGCAAGCGGCGCGTCGTACTCCATCAAACCCCGTTCGACGAGGCGGTGCACGACGGTCGCTGTCACGCCCTTGGAGTTCGAGAACACCAGGAATAGGGTGTCCTGCTCAACCGGGCGTCCCGTGGCTTGATCGGCGACACCGGCAACTGCATCGACGACAAGCGCACCCCGATGGATTACCGCGGCCTGCCAGCCGATTTCACCGTACAGGGCAAGGGCTTCCCGCAGGGCTAGGGTCGTGGCTGACTGAATTGCAGAGACGCTTGGCATTCCGTTCTCTCCAAATGGGGCGTCACAGGTGAAGCACACGCCCGTCATCTGCGCGTGCCGGACGGAAGTACGGGTCGACAACCTGTGTCAGGAAGTTTGTGGCCAGAACCCGATATCCCTCGCCATTCGGGTGAAGGTCGTCGGGCAAGTGATGTGCCGAACTTGCGCCGAACAGGGTCTGGCCATCGACGTAGTGGGTCTGGCGATCACCACGTGAACGCAGCAATTCCACGACGGCCTGGACCTCGTCGCGCATAGATGCAAGGGTGAACCCAACCAGGTTCATCTCGGTCTCACGATGGACACCCCAGATTGGAGAGACCAACACAATCGGTGTCACCGGGTGACCATCCCGAACAATTTGGACAAACCCAGTCAGGGTTGTCCGGAATGCGCGCGGCCCGAGACTTGCGGCGCCGTAGATGTTGATACCTGCGCATATCGATATGTAGGACGCAGGGAGGGACCTGATCAGCCTGGCGACGCCGATGTCCAGATGGCATTGACCGCCATACCCAAGGCATGTCAGGTTGAGATCTGCGTGGCGCGCCACAATCGCCGGCCAAGTCTGCGTTGGCGACGGCGCGGCGCGGCACTGAGTGATAGAACTCCCGTAAGTGACCCAACGTGGCCGACCGTCGTTCACGGCGCTGACCATCGCGCCCGCGGAGAGTTTCAAGCCGGTGATGGCGAAGGGACCGAACTGCGGCAACCAGATTTCGAGGACCTTGGTTCCCGCAGGCAGGCTGTCACACAAAAAGGATGCTGATCCGCCTACCGGCAAACTCGCGATGAGGTGGCCGTCGGCGACGATGTCAATCGGACTACTCTCCTGATCAGCCTCGACCGTCCCTGCGACCGCCGACGCGTCAGTGACGAACCGTATCCGTACCCCGGCGGGCATTGCGGCACGGATGACAAGTTCCGGGTGCCAGACATCACGCTCACCAGGAGGTATGCGCCAACCACGGGATCCATCAGCGCCGTGGGTCACGCCGACCGCGCCGTCCCAAGCCAAGCGCGGATCAGTCAAAGGTATCGATTGCATCGGACCAGGTCCTTGTGAGCGGACAATCATCAGTGCGACGTCGTAGCGCGGGCGGCATCACGGGCTCTGAGGCATAGCCGGGCACTTTCAAGCCCGATGGCGAGTGACGCCCGCGATGACGTCCGGCCAGACATCGCCTTGATGAAGTCACGACCGAGTTCATCATCCCCGCCGTGGTGGCCGTGACCCGCATCTCCTTTCACAAAGATATGCCTTTCAACCCGCTCGTCGTGATGGTGATGCACCACCAACTCGTCGCGATACCAATCAAACGACAACGTCGCATCGTGCCCAATCACCGTCGCACCCCGGGCGGCGGCACCTCGGCGGGTCACGAAGTTCTGGGTGTAATTCAAGTGGAGACCAGTCTCGAACTGGATCAGGGCGCTTGCGCTGTCATGGTTCCCGGTGTCGACCGCGAAGGCGCATTGCAGGCTTGCCGCTTCACGGTCAATCTGGCGCGACCGCGCGCTTCCCGGCAAGTACGGACTTTCCACGCATTCGTGCCGGATATCACAGTCACGACAGTGCAATCCGGCGGGCCGATCACCCCGAAATACCTGCTTGGATTCCATGGCAATCACCCGGGTCGGATGTCCGGCGAGTTCACCGTCGCCAAGCAGTGAAAGCAAGTAGTCAAAGTCGTGGGTCGCCTTTTGCAACCAGAGGCCACCAGTCTGGGTCTCGTCGCGCATCCAGCCCATGTAGTAGCCGATCGAGTAGTCCGGAACATTGTTCACCGCCTGCACCTGGGCAAGGGTTCCAAGCGCTCCACTGCGCACGATGCGCGCCGCGAGCTCACACAGTGGAGAGACCCGCAACGGGAACCCGACCACTGTCGGGCTTTTGCTTGCCGTAAATGCTTCGCTCAGGCGATGAAATTGGTCCCAATCGATCGCGACCGGTTTCTCCAGGAAAAGGGGAAGATTGCTCGCAAGCACCTCAACGGCAACCGGAGTGTGGAGATCGCATCTCGTCCCGACCATGACGCCGTCAAGGTTCCCGGCGTCAAGCATCTGTTCAATGCCGGAAAACGAAGTCGCCGACCCGAGCACATCTGGAAATTCGGCACGACGGGTGTCAGAGGCCGGGTCAACAATGGCAGTGACAACAACATCCGGGTCATTGCGTTGGACAACCTTGACCATGTGCTGCAGTCGACGCCCAAACCCGACTACCCCGACGCGCTTCATTCACCGTTCTCCTCGGCCGTATCGGCCACTTCTCGGGGAGCGATCATACCGACCACCGCCTACAAGGCAGTGGGAGACGCGAACACCGTTTCACCTGTCGCAGCGGTCAAGGAATATCGACTGGCTTTGCCAGCGTCACTCCCATCACCCCGCGGTCGGCCTGCAGATGGTCGGGCGTACGGATAACCGACGAACTCAGTCCGAGGCTAGTCTCGAACATGCGGACACATTCCAGGTCGGTCGTGCGTTTCGCCCCCCCGGCGACATACTTCACCCACGCGCGAAGCATCGTGTCGCGGGCACCGTCCCCAGCGGTTGTGTGTTCCCATTCCTCAACCATCGATGCCGCATGACGTTGCTGGTGAGGATCGTTCTGCATCTTTGATGAGGCAAGGACGAGTGTTCGAAGCAGTTTGGTCCGTTCACGGGTCCGGGACAGGTAAGTCTCGACGCACGCCCCGGCCCGTGGGTAATCGAGGGTCTCGGTCGCCGCGAGAATTTGCGTCAGGCACTCGGATAGGGGGAGTCCGTCCGCCCATCCCCGATGCTCACGTGGATCACCAACCCAGAGGGGGCTGCCGGGATCGGGCGGGAAGAACTTGTTCATCTGTATGCAGTCATTAACGAAAGCAGCCTGGAAATAGGGAGCCTTCGCCTGATGGGGATGGTCGTATTCGCGCAACCAGAAGCTGACGACATTGCTGTAGTCAAATGCGTGCCCGATCTGGAAGAAGGACTTGGACGACCACGCCTCGTCAACAAGGTGACGGCAAAACGCCGCGATGATCGCGTCGGAAATCTCGATCACCCGCACTCCATCAGCGAGCAAATCGGTGATCACCGCGGTGACGTCTGCAAGCTTGCCGTGGAGCATGGCTGCGGTGAGGCGGTCACGGTTGACGTCATCCAGATAGCCGACGTTCCGCGACTTCAGGGACCACTGGTCTCCCTTGAACCGGTTTGTCAGGGTGACCGTGGTCATGTCAAACAGTGGATAGAGGCGTGGAAAACAGGCTAGGTCAGGCACGACACAGTAGTAGAGAGGATCCGCGTGATCCCAACCCACCAGGCTTGTCAGGTCGACCGCGGCGCGGGCCCGAAGCGCCTTATGGCCAATGTTCTGCAACTTGCGGGTCTGCAAGGTGTCCTGCAAGTCGATGATCCCGCAGAACAGTAACTGGGCTTCAAGTTGGCGCCGGACGACGGGATCGGCTTCGCGTCGCAAGCCCAGCGACACCCGATACGCACCGTGCCGGTCACCCTCGAGGATCCGCTCCTGCAGTCGACGCAGCCGATCTGCCGATGTCCCGGAGCGATCAGGTTCGTGGTCGGTGTCGAACCACGCCTTGGGTGCGTTCCATGCGGGACCGTCAAACCTGTCCGCGCCGTGTTCATCCGTGCCTCCAGGGCGCAGACCACACTTCTTGTCATCGCGTGCATAGTGGCCCGGAAACTCGCACAGCAACTGATCCCAGACGTCCAGACCCTGAGGCATATACCAGACGGCCTGCGCCATTGCGAGTTGGCGGTGACCCGTAGGCAGATACGACAATAGACGACGCGACGCGCGCAGGCCGAGGACACAGTGATCGTAGTTGACGTTGCTGTACTCGCCGCTCTCGGCAACCATCACGTGTGACGGGACCGTCAGGTAGGGAGCGGCGACATTCAGGGCATGCCGGACCAGGTCGGGCATCGATTGCCCATCCTTGATCAATCCGGTGAACTCGCCGGCGGTCCGCCGGTAGTCAGCCCCAATCAGTGCCTCCTGCATCCGGCCAACGCCACCAGGGACGAACCCCGCGCCGGGGGCCGGCGTGAACGCTGATCCGGTCCGCCCCGAAGTCTGATCACTCATCGACGCCATTCCGCCTCCCGACACCCGGCAGGGACTCCGAAGCGTCTCTGCGGGTGTCCGCCATCGTAGCGCGTCAGACCCCCGGACGCAGCTGCAACCCACGGCAAATTCGGGCCCCGGGGTATATCGTGACGGTCACACGGATGGCCGGGAGGCAGGAATGCGCGAGACACTTGGCGTGGCACTCGTAGGGAAGCGTGCGGGCGCGTTCGTCGCCGGGTTCGCAGCGACACCTGGCGTGCGGATTGTGGCGGTTTGCGAACGCGACGCGTCCGCCCGGGACGCCTTGGGAACCCGGGCCGGAGTACGTGCAGAGGCCAAGTATGCAGATTATGGCCGGATGTTAGCCGATGCACGACCAGATGCCGTCGCCATCGGCACGCCGATGGACCTTCACGCCGAACAGAGCATCGTCGCCCTCGGCATGGGCATTCATGTTCTTTGCGAAGTAACGGCGGCCGTCAGCATCGACGAATGCCTCGTCCTCGCATCCACCGCCCGGCGTGCAGCCCTATCCGGCGTCCAGTACATGCTTGCTGAAAACGCGTGCTTTCGTCGCGAACTTGTCCTCGTCCGTGCCCTTGCGTCTTCGGGCCGGTTCGGTCGCCTCTATTACGCCGAGGGCGAGTACCTCCACGATGTCAAACATCTTCATAAAAATGCGGATGGAACGCCCACGTGGCGCGCGACCTGGCAGGTTGGGAAGCGAGGGGCAACCTACGCAACCCACAGCCTCGGTCCGGTGCTTGATTGGTTCGGACCGGACTCCCGCGTCGAGACCGTTGCGTGCCACGGAACCGGGGTGTGGACTGACCCTGACCTGCCTCACGACGACAGTTGCCTGATGATCTGCACCCTCGCGAATGGAGGGCTCGTCCGTATTCGTCTTGACATGATGAGTAACCGACCCGAAGGCGCGTCGTGGTACCAGGCCCAAGGGACACTCGGGGTCTACGAAGCTGCCCGGGGTAGCGCACCGCACCCGGTTGTCTGGTTCGGTGAAAACGCTCCCGACCCGAAGGGCTCGCGTCGGTGGGGTTCGCTTTGGGACCACGAGGAGGCACTTCCCGGATGGATGACTGGTCCACAGGCCCAGGCCGCCACCTCGGCGGGACATGGTGGAGGTGACTTCTGGGTCGCACACACATTCGCCGATGCAATCCTGAAGGGGACGCCCGTGCCAATCGGTATCGACCGCGCGCTGGCCTACACCGTTCCCGGGTTGGTTTCCGAGGCATCCATTGAAGCCGGGGGCACTCCAATGCGGGTTCCTGTAATCTGACACCTCTGACCAAGCGATTTGCGCTGAAACGAGGTCGGTGACAGACTGGACGCCAGTGATTGACAAATCCCTCGATGATCCATCTGCGGGAATTCCAGTTCGCCCTCGTCAACTGCAGATGCTGCGTCCGCACTTCAGCCACCTTCCCGAGATAGCCTTGCCACCCGGATTTTTGCTGAGGACATGGCAAGACGGTGATGAAGAGGCGTGGGGCGCAATCATGGACAGCCCGGGAGGTATTCACACATCCGGCGGGTGGTTGGTCCACCGGGTGCGCGAAAAGCTTGTTGACCGGTCCGAGTTCGCCCCGTCAGGGTGCTTCCTCGCCTGCATGACCACCCCGCACCAAATCCCCGTCGCGTCAGCGACGATGTGGCGCGTGACAACAGCCGGACATCCTGCCCGTGGCTACCTCCACATGGTTGGGGCTCTCCCCGAATTTCGAGGAAAGGGTCTCGGACGCGCGGTGTCGTTGGCGGCACTGAAGGCGATGGCCAGTCGTGGCGACACGGACGCGATGCTTGAGACGGATGATGTTCGCATTGACGCCATTCGCTCATACCTCGCACTCGGGTTCACGCCTGTCTACGCCCCAGACGGTGACCTAGGGCCGGACCACCGCCATCGTTGGAGCGCCGCCCTGCAGGAGTGTCATTCCGTTCGTTCGGCGCGCCAGTCACCCCGAAGCAGTTTTCCATCGGCTTGACCAATCAGTAAGGGCCGACCTATCATTTGCTTGGTGTCGTGAAAAGCGACTGCCTCGCCGAGCCGAATTGCGAGATTCGGTCTGGAGACCCCGTGACCCCCAAAGAGAACCATCAGCCCACGTCATCGTCTCAGGACCATGAACTCGGTGACAAAGACGCAAGCAATCGCACGACGATTACCGATCCTTCATTGATCGATGAAATCGTCGTGCACTACCGGCGGGTCGGACGTGCCCTGCGCGCCGGCGACCCAGCCGACTGGGCCGCCGGGCTGACAATGCCCCAGCTGCGCGTCCTTTTCCTTCTGGGTCGTAGTGAACCCATGCCGGTTGGCAGTGTCGCGGAAGCGATGCAGATTAGTCAGCCCAGCGCAACAGAGACTGTGGACCGGCTTGTCCGGGCGGGGCTCGTAACGCGCACGACGTGTCAGAACGACCGGCGCGTTGTACGCACCGCATTGACCCCAGAGGGTCGCGACATCGTCGATCGACCGTGGGAGGCACGCCGGGCGGTACTCGCCGAAGCGTTGTCGCGAGGCACGTCACGCCAACAGGACGTGATCTCGCGTGGTTTGTCGACCTTGGTCCAACTCCTCGAGGCCGACGGTGAACCCGACACGGACACCTCTGCAGCCGAGATAACTGGAAGCCAGGCAACAAGGACGGTACCCCGATGAACACCCTCACCCGGCTCCTCCGCTTCGTCCGCCCGTACTGGTGGGGGACCGTGGTAACGATGGTGCTTATCTTCGCCATCACCATCCTCAAACTTGGGCCAGCATGGATGACGAAGCTCATCATTGATGACGCCATCCCCAAGGAAAGCCTGCCCTTGGTTGGCGTGTACCTGATTGGAATGATCGGGGTCTCAGGCGGTCTCAATTTGCTCGGAGCAGTGCAGCTCTATCTGGAGCAGTGGGTCGGCCAGCGGGTCATCTTTGACGTTCGCGGCGCCCTCTACGACCACCTGCAGAGCCAGTCGATGAGCTTTTACGACGCCAACCAGACTGGCCAGCTCATGTCACGCGTCACCAATGACGTGTCACAAGTCCAGTTCTTCCTCACCCAGGGGCTGTCGCGCCTCGTGACCACCTTCATCACGATCGCGGCAAACCTGACGGTCATGTTCTGGCTCGACTGGCAACTGACACTCATCTCGCTCGTCGTCGTCCCATTGATCCTCTGGTTCCAGAAGTATTCCGTGAAAGTCTGGCCACTGTTCCGGAAGCGCCAGGAGTTGCAGGCCTCCCTGAATGTGGTAATCCAGGAGAACGTTGCCGGCATCAAACTGGTGAAGGCGTACGGACGCGAAGAGTTCGAAGCCGACCGCTTCAACACGGTCAATGAGGAAATGCGCACCGTCGCCCTGCAGTCATGGCGCGTGTTTGGCGTGACCGGGCCGGGGCAAGAGTTCGCCACCTACCTCTCGGCGATCATCATCATCACCGTCGGCGGACTGCGCGTCATGCAAGGCCATCTCACGATCGGCGACTTGTCCGCCTTCTACGCATACGTCCTGACGATGTTTGCGCCGGTACGTTTCCTGGTCTTCATCAACCAGATGGCGCTGAACGCGTTGGCTTCGGGCGAACGCATCTTCGAAATCCTGGACACGCCGTTGGACGTGATGGACCGTCCCGGTGCCGTGCGGCTCGAGCACGTGCGCGGTGCAGTCAGCATGGAAAACGTGTCATTCGCCTACGGGAAGGGTGCGCCTCTCCTTCGCGACATCAGCATTGACGTTCCGCCGGGGAAGACACTCGCGTTGGTCGGGCCGTCCGGGAGCGGCAAGACGACCCTTGTGAACCTGATACCCCGGTTCTA
The DNA here is from genome assembly GCA_947446285.1 of Chloroflexota bacterium. Lineage (GTDB taxonomy): Bacteria > Chloroflexota > UBA11872 > UBA12225 > UBA12225 > UBA12225. Next base: position 35,371 of record CANFGH010000013.1, on the reverse strand, counting down.
CGACCCGACCACTGGCAACGTGCGTATCGACGGACACGACGTCCGGGATATCCAGGTCGAGGCGCTCCGGGCCCAGATGGGCATGGTCATGCAAGAGACCTTCCTTTTCAATGCATCAATCCGCGAGAACATCGCCTACGGGCGTGCAGACGCTTCCATGGAAGAGATCGAGACCGCGGCGCGTGCGGCTAACGCCCACCCATTCATTTCCGAGATGCCGAACGGCTACGACACCGAAATCGGCGAGCGTGGCACCCGGCTTTCCGGTGGCCAGAGGCAGCGCCTCGCGATCGCCCGGGCAATCCTTGTCGACCCCCGCATCCTCATTCTGGACGAGGCAACGAGTTCGGTCGACAACCAGACCGATTACCTGATCCGGCAGGCACTCGACACCCTCATGGAGGGTCGCACGACCATCGTGATTGCACACCGGCTTTCGACCGTTCAACGCGCTCACCAGATTGCCGTCATGGAGGCAGGGCGGATCACCGCCCGTGGCACCCACTCCCAATTGCTGCGAAGCAGTCCGTTGTACGCGCACCTGGCGGATATCCAGTTCCAGTTGGCAACCGAGGCCTCGGCATCCGCTGGTCCGGCCACCCCGGTGGCGCAACGATGAAGGCCATATTCACGACCCACCCGCAGGCCAACCAAGTCCTGAACCAGGAGACAAGCAAGTGATTTCCGGTCGCCCGATGGGACCTGGCGCCATGGCCCGGGGACGCGCCGACATGTGGTCCGGAATGGGCCCGAAGGTGGAACTTCAGTCAAGCCCGTGGAAGCTGACCGTCCGCCTCTTGTCAATGATCAAGGATTACAACTACCACCTGTTCATGGCGCTGTTCTGCCTAGTCAGCATGTCCGCTCTCCAGATGACCATGCCGTGGGCATTCAAGCACATCATCGACACGACAATTCCTGAGAGAGATGTGAATGGCCTCGTCTGGATCGGGATCGCGTTACTCATCATCCAGGCACTCAGGTACGTCTTTGGCTATGGCCAGCGCTATTACATCTCCTTTGCGTCACAGCAACTGGTTTACCGGGTCACCCGGAACCTGTTCGAGCACATCGAACGGCTATCGCTCCGGTTCTACGAACGCAACTCAACCGGCGAGATCATTTCGCGTATCACCAATGACATCCAGGCGATGCAACAGGCGATCAACGGTGGCACCATCATGGCGTTCGTCGGATTGCTGAACATGTTCGCCTTTGGGGTGATCATGCTCGCCCTGCAATGGAAATTGGCATTGCTCGTTTTCCTGACCGTGCCGATCCTTGTCGGCGCAAGCCAGTACTCGGCGAACAAGCTGAGGGATCGGTATCTGCGCGTGCAGGAGAAGGCAGCCGACGTCAACAACGTCCTCTCGGAAAACATTTCTGGGATGCGTGTCGCCAAGGCCTTCGCGCAGGAAGGACGCCAGCGTCAGCGGTTCAGTTCGGAGAACCGGGGCAACCTCGATGCGAACATGTCAACCGCATCGGTGCAGGCCGTGGCAACTCCGGCAATCCAAATGATTTCCGCGGCGGGTACTGCCGGGGTCCTTGGCATTGGCACCTACTTCATCTTCGATCACTCGATGACGGTCGGGGCACTGGTTGCGTTCAACAGTTACCTGATCCAGTTCTATCAGCCTGTCGAGGACTTGATCCGCGTCAACAACACCCTGCAGCAAGCCCTCGCCGCCGCCGAGCGCATCTTCGAGTACCTCGACGAAGTTCCTGACGTCTCCGACCGGCCCGGGGCAGTTGAACTGGCGCGCGCCGAGGGCGCGGTGCGCATGGAAGGGGTGACCTTCGAATACGAACCCGGAAAGCCAGTACTGATCGACGCGAACGTTGATGTTGCACCCGGCCAGGTCATCGCGCTTGTTGGACATACCGGGTCTGGCAAGACCACCTTCGTGAACCTGTTACCCCGCTTCTACGACCCGCAGTCCGGACGCATCACACTTGACGGCCACGACATCCGTGACCTCTCACTTTCAAGCCTGCGGGCGCAACTCGCGGTGGTCATCCAGGAGACTTTCCTGTTTGGCGCGACGATGCGCGACAACATCCGGTACGGACGGTTGGATGCGACAGATGAGGAAGTCGAAGCGGCTGCGCGCGAGGCACACGCCGACGAGTTCATCCGTCTGCTTCCAAAGGGCTATGACGCGTGGTGTGGGGATGGCGGGGTACTGATCTCGCGCGGGCAGAGGCAACGAATATCACTCGCCCGCGCAATTCTGAAGAATCCTCGTGTCCTCATCCTCGACGAGGCAACCTCTGACGTGGATACCGAAACGGAAGTCCTGATCCAGGCGGCACTCGAACGGGTCATGCGTGGACGCACGACGTTCGTGATCGCGCATCGCCTCTCGACCGTACGGCATGCCGACCAGATCCTTGTGCTCGACCATGGGCGCATCGTCGAACGAGGCACCCACGAAGGGCTCCTGTCCACCCGTGGGGCATACCACGCGCTTTACCACGCCCAATTCGCTGGTCAGGAACTCTCGACCGCGGCCGGGTGAAACTCACTTCAATGAACGGGAAGGGGGTGGCTCCACAATCGATGGCCACCCATCCGCCGATCATCGGCCCAAGGTCCGTGGCGAACAAGCAACAATGCCCATCGGCGCAGAGGAAACGACCGGCTACCGGGAGTGCAACCACGTTCCGGTACAAATCTTGCCGGCGACGCGGATTGCCTCGGCCATTGACTGGGCGTCAGCCACACCAGTGCCAGCGATCCCGAACGCCGTGCCGTGGTCAACGGACGTTCGGACAATGGGTAGCCCCAAGGCAACACTCACGCTTTCCTCAAAGCCGTGAACCTTGACCGGGATATGCCCCTGATCGTGGAACATCGCGACCACCGCGTCGTACTCGCCTCGCATTGCCGCAACGAACACGGAGTCAGCCGGAAGCGGACCGTGCGCATCGATGCCAAGCGCCCGGGCGTCGGCGACTGCCGGCGCAAGCTCCTCGATTTCCTCCCGGCCAAGCAGCCCGCCCTCGCCGCCATGGGGATTGACGGCAGCGACTGCAAAGCGGGGTGCTGCAAGGCCCCACTTGCGGAACGCCTCGTCCGTCGTCACAAGCCGTTGGAGGACCCGTGCGCGAGTGATGCGATCCAGTGAATCCCTCAGGGAGTAGTGGGTCGAGACGTGGACGCACCTGAGCCGACCACTCACAAGCATTGTGGCGTGGTCGCGGACCGCATAAGCCCGCGCCAGCAGTTCCATGTGCCCGAGGTCCTGGCACCCTGCGAGTGAGGTGGCTTCCTTGTTGATTGGCGCCGTGACGATGCCTGAGACCGTCCCGTCATCCACAAGTTCCAACGCCTTGTCGAAGTAGTCCAGGGCGGCCTGTCCGTGTGCCGCAGACAACCTGCCCCATTGCCATGTGTCAGGTGTGACATTTGCCATATCGAGTAGCAAGACCCGGTCGTCGCGGTTGTCGTTCGCGCCGATCTTGTGTCGGTTGGTGACCAGATGCCACGGCACGTCCACGCCAGTTACCCGGCACGCCTCGGCAAGGACTTTCCGATCACCAATGACCACGACACGGGCGCAAGACCTGACCGACTTGTCCGAAAGTGCGCGAACGGTCACTTCGGGCCCGATCCCTGCGGGGTCACCCATGGTCACGGCGAGCGTCGGTCGCGTTTCAGTGGTCATCTCTGTGCCTTACGACTGATGAGGTTTCCGGGAATTCATCACAAGCGACTGCACCAGATCAAGCACGCGCTCGGTCGCCTTGAGATGCCTGAGTGGGAGCGTCCGCTGACCCATCTCCCAGAGAGAAGAGGGATCGGCAAGCATCCCTTCCAAGAGCATCGAGGCTTCTGTCGGGTCCCGGTACGCCAAACCCACTCCATTTTCACAGACGAAGGGGATGTTTCCTTCCTCCTGACCCGGCAATGGGGGTCCAAGGAGTAAAGGCCGGCCAATCGCAAGCGCTTCGGAGACGGTGAGCGATCCGGGCTTGGTTACAACAACGTCTGACGCCGTCATCCACTCATGAACATTTGCGACGTGCCCGAGGACGGTTGTCGGACCACGCCAATCCCGGGCCACGAGGGAAGTACGCAGGGGTTCGTTCCGTCCGCAAATCACCACAAAGCGCGTCACGTCCACGCTTCCCGTGCGAACGACCGCATCACAAGCCGTAACGACGTCGGCAAGACGGCCGGCCCCGTCACCACCACCCATGAACAGCACCATTTGTTGAGTCGGGTCGAGGCCGAGTTGCTCGCGCATCTCACGCACCGAACGTGTGACGCGTCCAAACGTGGACCTGAGCGGGATGCCCGTCACCGCTGTCCGGGACGGCTCGATCCCTAGCCCGAACAGCGCCCGTGCGGCATCGCCTGATCCAACAACGTACCGGTCTATGCCAGCATTCGCCCACCACGGGTGGACACCCACCAGATCCGTCACGACCGAGAGCAAAGGCAGGTCTCGACCCCCGGATTTGCGCGCGACGACCATCGCATCATTCACGAGCGGATGGACCGACACCACGGCCTGGGCCCGCGTTGCGCGGATCGCCGCCGCGATACGCGACGCGACAGTGCGCCCGTACGTCGCGTGGTAAACGGAAGCCATACCCGGCAACGCTGCGAAACGGAACGCAAGGCCCCACGCCCATGGCGCACGCACGATCATCGGACCATAGAGCCCAACGACCCGGTCGAATACCGACGATTGAACCGCGCTGGCACCACGCTTTTGGGACAGCACCGGATCGCGTGAAACAAGCGGATCAAACTCGATGAGTTGGAGAGCTCGTTCGGGCGCGTCTGACGCACCGGCCACGAGTGCGCGAGACACGCTCCGGTGGCCAGACCCGGTGTCCGAGGTCAGAACGAGGACCGGAGTGGAAGTCATCGTGGACTACAGGATACTGACCCGATGTGTCGGAGATGAGATGGTGGATCCGTTCCGGGCGCGAACTCACCCCTCACTTCGGACGAACCCGCGCCCTTCCATGTAGAGTGGTAGGGACGTGCATCGCAGGGCTCAAAGACCATCCTCCAGTGGAATGGGATGGGGCAGCAGGGTCGGGTGCGCGGACAGGACATCTCCATGACACGAACCGTCATTCATGCATCCGATGCCAGCCGGCTCGCACCAGACCGCGAACCCGAACCCAGCGATCGTGAGCGGGGTACGGATGTTGCGTGTCACGTGCGTGCGGCAACGGCCGATGACGTGCCGGAGATGGAGGCACTGATCTCGCACTTTGCGAGACAGAACCGGATGCTGTTTCGCACGGCCCCGGACATCCTGGCGTCGATCGATGAGTTCTTGGTCGCCCGTGGTTCCCTTCCCGGGGATGCGCTTCGTCTCGTTGAACAACCTCACCCGGATGGCGACTTCCTACTCGGTGTGTGCGGACTGCATCCCGTTGGGCTTGGCCTTGCCGAAGTCCGGGGGCTCGCAATCCATCCGGATGTTGCCGCCCGAGGCATTGGGAGCACGTTGGTCGACGCGTGCGTCGAACGTGCCCGCGACCTACGGATTGCAAAGGTGTACACCTTGACACTGGTTCCGAGGTTCTTCGAGAAGCGGGGATTCATCCAAGTGGACCGGGGGACCTTGCATCTGAAAGTCTGGTACGAGTGCTACCGCTGTCCGAAGTTTGCGAACTGCGACGAAACCGCGATGATCCGACCGCTCGATTTGGAACCCTTTCCGCAACCAGCATAGCCTGATATTGGCGGGGCGCCCATGTTCCGCCGGTGACCGACGCGCCCTATACTCCACGCATGGCCATGGGTGCCCGCGGACGCGCGACAGCCATCGAACCGGCGGTGACGTCCCGGTTCGACGGAATGGTGCCCCCCACCGCCAGTGGAAATGACCCTGCCTTTCTCGTGACCGGAGAACTCCGGTTGCTGCGTCCTGCAATCCCGATACTCGGCATTGTGTTGATGGTGCTGGCACTCGTGGCCGGTGTCCCGATCCTCTACTACATGGTCTACGCCGTGTTGGCGCTCGTTGCGATCACGTTCATCTGGACACGATCCCTGGTCAGGTGGCTATCGGTTACCCGGGTGTTGCGGACCAAGTGGTGTGTCGTGGGCGAGCCAATCGTCGAGGAGTTCATCCTTCGTAATGGTGGTCGGCTGCCGGCGCTCTGGGTCGAGGTCAGGGACGAATCGACGGTACCCGGCTATGAACCCGGATCAGTGCAGTCGCTGGGCGGCTTCGAGCAGCGTCAGTGGCGGATGCGGACCGTGTGCAACCGGCGAGGCCTGTACGAATTGGGTCCGTTGCGTCTTGTCACCGGCGATCCCTTTGGCATCTTCCAGGGAATGGTTACCTATCACGCCTCGACCAGTTTCATCGTCTATCCGCCTCTCCTCGATCTACCCGACTTGCCGATGCCGTACGGCCGGTTGCCTGGCGCGTCGCGCACACACATCCGTTCGCTCGACGTCACGACCGATGCATCAAGCATCAGGGCCTATGCGCCGGGTGACAGCCTCCATCGGATCCACTGGCTTTCGAGCGCGCGCGCGGGGGAACTGCGATCGAAGGAGTTCGACTTCGAACCATCGGGGAACTTGTGGGCCATCCTGGATCTGGACCAAGGGGTCCACGTTGGTGAGGGTCTGGAGTCGACTGAAGAATATGCCGTCAACGTGACTGGCGCGCTCATTCATCGGGCACTCCGAGACAACAAGGCGGTAGGGCTGGTTGCGATTGGCGCAAAGCGAGTGATCGTGCAACCGGGCAAGGGTTCGGCGCACCTGTGGCGCCTCATGGAAGTCCTCGCCACCGTGCGCGCCGACGGCACCGAGCCCTTGGACCGTGTCCTGTCCGACGTGCAGTCGACACTTGGTCGGGGCTTGTCCGTCGTGACGATCACCCCGTCAACCGACCCGGCGTGGCTGCAACACCTGCACTCGGCCCGCGCCCGCGCAACGATGCCCGCGGTCATCCTCATTGACGGAGCAACCTTTGCCAGCCGTGGTGAACGTCCAGGCGGGAGAACGTCTGTATCGGCCCGTGCACTCCAAGCACAACTTGGGAGTGCCGGGTTCCAAACCCACGTCGTGCAGCAGGGTCAGCAATTCCAGATCGTCGGTCAATCGACTTCGCCGGCCCCCCGTGGGCACATGAACTGAAACCATGATGTGCGCTTGCATGAACTGTCAAGAGATGCGGACACCATGACCTCGGTCTCCGCACTGGTCAACGACACCATTCGGCAACCCCGGGGCGACGCGTCAGACCGTCGTGCAATCAGCGCGGGCCGATACCGTTCAATCCTGGCGACCCGCGAAGGATGGATCTCAACGGCGCTTCTCCTGACGATGATTCTCAGCACGGTCGCGAGTGTTGATCGTGGCCGGTGGGCAACCGGGACCGAGATCGTGTATGGCCTCGCGGTCGGTGCCTTCGTTGTCGGAGGGGTATTGCTTCATGTCCGGGTCAAGGGCCCAATCGCCCTCGCACTTGGTCTTGTCCTCGGCCTCACCGTCGTCTATGTCCAGGTCGGTCACCTCTTGCCGCCATTCGAGGACTGGTCACGGCTAGCACGCATGACCGCCCGCGGAACGTGGATCTGGTTGACCGACCCGGTGTTGCGTGAGGCTTCCGCAAAAGGGGCATCAGTACGCTCGGCAAGTGGCGCATTGACACCCGTACCACCTCTTTGGACGCTCGGTGGCGCGTTCGTGGCGTTCGGAAATGGCGCCGCGGACTTCGGCTACCGGATTGCGGTGTGGGTCCAGCAAGGCTCGTCGGGGAAGGCGGTTACCGACAATACCGTGTTCCTGATGACCATCGGCGTGATCGCGTGGGTGCAGGGACTTGCCGGTGCATGGGGTCTCTACCGACGGCAGGACGTCGTCCTCGCATCCCTGCCGACCGCGATAGTCCTCGGCACGAATGCAACCTACACGGGTGATGCCCGGGCACCGTTCGCAATCTTCCTCATCACATTGCTTCTGCTCGCAGTCACCCTGAATGTGGCGTCGTTGCAACGCCGGTGGCACGTGCTCAATGTGGCGTTTCCATCTGGATTGCTCTTCGACGTCACCGTAAGCAGTTTCGTGGTCATCTGTGGCCTTGCACTCCTTGCGTTGCTCGGGCCCCGCCTCGGGGAAAACCCGGTCTCCAATGCCTTCTGGGAGTACATGGGTGAACAATGGACGGACATGGAAAACGCGTCGAACCGCTTCTTCTCGGGAGTGAACAACCCCCAGAAGAATTCCGGTGCCGGACGCGACCGGCTTACCTTGTCTGGTCCCGTGAAATTGACCCAGCGGATTGTGATGACCATCGCAAGCGCCGAACCGGAGTACTGGCGGGGCGCGTCGTATGACGTCTGGACCGGGAAGGAATGGATCACTTCCGACCGGTCGCCAGTCACCCGGACGGATAAGCAGCCGGTCATCCCCAGTCGGTTCACACGCCGCGAGAAGATCACTGCAGATATCACGATCCAGCAGTCAAAGAGCGACTTGCTCTATGTTCCGGATGAACCGACGACCTTGAGCGTCTCGTACCGGATGTACGCTGCATCCCCCGACGCCGCTGCCGTAGATTTCAGCGCCATACGGGCCCGGAGACCCGCCATTCCTAGCCTCCGGTACCAAGTAGACGCGTTTGCAAGCCGTGCGAGTGCCGAGGAACTGCGAGCGGCCCCTCTCGACAATCCGGAATGGGTCAAGCGGTACACCCAACTTCCAGATGTCCCGCAAAAGGTCCGCGATCTTGCACTCACCTTGGGGCGAGGACGGAAGTCGACGTACGATCGCGCTACCACGGTGGAACAGTTCCTCCGCCGCTATCCGTACACCCTTGACGTCAAGGCGGTTCCTGCAGACCGGGATGCGGTCGAATACTTCCTGTTCGATTCCAAGCAAGGCTACTGCGATTACTTCGCAACATCGATGGTGGTACTTTTGCGCGCCCAAGGTGTACCGGCACGGCTTGCAACCGGCTACGTGACCGGCACCCTCGACCCTGCATCCAGCCAGTACGTCATCACCGAGGAAGAGGCACATTCCTGGCCGGAGGTGTACTTCCCGAATTACGGATGGATTGCCTTCGAACCATCCGGGTACCGGCCGGCGAAGGTGCGGCCCGAGGTTCCTGTATCCGGAACGTATTCGGAGCCACTCGACTGCTATGAGTACGGATACAGCACATTCGGTGAATGCGGCGACAATGGTGATCCGGCCACCCTGGTGGGACCAATCGCCGATGACCAAGGGGCGTCATTCGTTCCCGGGTCACTTGACTTCGCTTGGTCGGCTGCAGCCGATGTCGCCGGATGGATCGCATGGGCCATCGCGGGCGTGATAGGCGCGGTCGCCTTTGGGGCTGGCGTGTATCGATATGGCGGAGACTATCTCGAACGCCGTCGCCCGCCGAGAGACGCCGTCATCCACGCATATTGGCAGCTCACGTTCTTCGCCCGTCTCGTTGGCATTGGGCCACCACCGTCACAAACACCGATGGAGTTCGCTAACGCGCTGGACCGACACATGGATGACGCGTTCTCCCGTCCGACCAACTGGATCATCCGCCGGTTTCGAGACACCGTCGGTCCACCAACCGGCAATCCGGGCGTGATTGCCATGGTCTACGCACGCACCTTATACGGGGGTGTAATCCCAACTGACGAGGAACGCCGATCTGTCGAGGAGACGTGGCGCAACCTCCGTTGGCGGATGCCATTCGCCTATTCGAGTAGGCCTAACACGTCCCGCTAGCGCCTTGAGAATTGCGTAGCAGGCAGCGTCCAGTGGAATTACGAAAGGCAGGGAATGCACAGAGTCTCCGATAGACCTCAGGAATGAAGATTGCCGCCTTGTGCGTCTGATCATGTCTGGCAGTATCATTCGCCCCAACGAACCTCGACCGGGGTGGACGGGCGGGTTTGCAGGTCCCGTTTGAGGGGTGGCGTGGAACGTCTGGGGAGACGAAGCGTCATGCGTCCGGGCAAGCCCGTACAACTCTTGACCTTGGGGCCTGGTTCCAATGCAGGAGCCAAGCTGCAATCACGACGGTTGCAACGCACTCTTTAACCGACGCACTGCCGGGGGGCACGCAGCAACGCACAGATGCGGTTTGGTACCAAGCCTTCCCGCAGTCGGTCGTCGGGACGGACCAGTCGCCGTTGGTGGTGGTTTGAGGTTGAGATGAGCGGCGCATTTACGCGGTACTTGGCTGGACGGGTCTTCGGATTACTCATGGTCATTTTGGCCTTGAGTGCCGTGGTGTTTTTCCTGATGCATCAGGTCCCCGGAGGTCCGTTCACCTTCGAGAAACAACCGCTTCCGGCCGAGCAGATGGCGAACATCAACCGGAAGTATGGCCTCGATCAGCCGGTCTACGTCCAGTACTTCAAGTGGCTGTGGGCGATCCTTCACTTCGACTTCGGCATTCCGTTCCAGTCGCCTTCAGAGACGGTGGTTTCTCTGGTCCAGCGCGCATGGCCCGTCACGATCATTGTTGGTGTGATTACCATCACGATCTCCTACACGCTGGGAATTCTGTTCGGGATCACCGCCGCCGTCTGGCAGAACTCATGGATTGACCGGGTTGTCACCTTTGTCGCCACGTTGGGACTGACCCTGCCCAGTTTCATCATCGGGTTCCTGCTTGTGTACTTCCTGAGTGTCAAGCTCCGGTGGCTTCCGACAGGAGGATGGGGCAAGCCAGAGCAGCTCATCATGCCGGTCATCGCGTACGGGCTGGGACCGATGGCGATCGTCGCTCGCTACACCCGGGCCAGCATGCTTGAGGTATTGCGGTCAGAGTATGTCCGCCTCGCACGGGCACGAGGTCTGCCATGGCACCGGGTGATGCTCCGATATACGTTGCGGAATGCCCTCGTACCCCTCATCACCGTACTGGGTCCGAGCATCCCTGACGTGTTGACGGGATCGATCTTTATCGAAGGGATGTTCTCCATCCCGGGTCTGGGGCGGTTCTTCACATCAAGCGCGCAGTTCCGGGATTATCCGATGATCATGGCGATGATGTTGATGGTCGCGGTCCTCTGGGGAGCGACGTACATCATCAGTGACGTGCTGTATGGCCTGGCTGACCCGCGGATGCGGGTCGGCGGCGAAGTGCGATGACGTCACTGCAATTGCCCTCCGACACCGACACCATCAGTGGTGAGGCCTCCCGAATTGAGGCGGCCAACAGTCCCATGCGCCAGTCGATCCAACGGTTCTTTCGCAACCGACTTGCAGCAATCGGATTGGTCTTCGTTGTGGTGATCACAGGTGGAGGGCTGCTGGCACCCCTCATCGCGACGACTTCTTACGATTACTCGGTGCTGAGGGACGCGCTGAAGTTCCCGCCGTGTGCAGATCCAAAGGGTTCACTACCGTTCCCGGACTGCATGTTTGCCAAGTACCCACTTGGAACCGACGCAATTGGGCGAGACTTCTGGAGCCGGCTCATCTACGGCGCAAGAACCTCGATGATTGTCGGCTTCAGTGTGCCGTTGATCACCCTGGCAATCGGCTTGCCCCTGGGTGCCGCGGCCGGGTGGTTCGGCGGACGGGTTGATTCGACGGTCCTCCGGCTTGTCGAATTCATGACCGCAGTTCCGTCAATCTTGTTGGCACTTTTCCTCCTCACGCTCTTTGGCCACGACCTCCAGAATGTCATCATCTTCCAAGGCATCACCGGATGGGTCGGGGTATGCCGTCTTGGACGCGCGCAGTTCATGACACTGCGTGAACGTGACTTCGTGACCGCTGCGCGCGCCTTGGGCATGAGTGAGTGGTCAATCATGTTCCGGCACGTGATGGTGAATGCCGCTGGACCGATCATCGTGATGTTCACCCTCGGCATTCCAGGCGCAATCTTCGGAGAAGCTGGACTCAGTTTCCTTGGGTTGGGTGTGAATGACCCGATCCCAAGTTGGGGAAAGATGGTCGCCGAATCAAGCCGGTTTGCTTCGGTGTACTGGTATCTGGCGATGATTCCGACGGGTTGCATCGCGGTCACGATGCTTGCGTTCAGTTTCCTTGGCGACGGACTACGGGATGCCCTCGACCCGCAAGGTCAACGGTAACCCAGTGGGATTTGCGGGTCGGCCTGGCAGCCGTGTCGCCATGGTTCGACCCACATCAGGGGCGATGGTACGCTTACTTAGCCTCGCGCATTTTTAACCGGAGTGTTACTGGGCGGATACGGACGCCCGCAGCATCAAAACAGGAGGAGTCCAGACAATGGCAATGAGAGACTCGCGGTTTGACCGTCGGCAGGCCATGCGTGGTCTGGCCGCCGGCGCCGCCGGCTTGGCAGGCCTATCCGGAGGACGGGCGTTTGCGTCTTCGCTGCATCAGGTTGGTTCGGATGCAGCAACCGCTGACAAGCAGGTGATGATCACATCGTGGGACGGCGAAGGTCTCAAGGGCGAGTGCATGGACCTCTACGAAGGGGTCTACAACCGCGCCGGCCTTTCGGATCTGTTCGCCGAGCCGTTGACCCGCATGACCAAGGACTTTGGCGTCATTCCCGGCACCGCCATGGGTTGGGAATGCAGCGCTGACGGCAAGGTATGGACGTTCCATATCGACCCCAACCTCAAGTGGAGCGACGGCAGCGCAGTGACCGCGGCCGACTACGTCGAGACGTTCCGCTATTCAGCCGACCCGAAGCACGCGTGGGACTTCACGTGGTACTGGAACGGCATCATCAAGAACTACACCGAAGCCACCAAGGGAACCGTCACCTTGGATCAGGTCGGTGTCAGGGTCGGGTCGGTTCCGACCGACTTCGAGGTTGAAACCGTTGACCCGGTCCCATATCTGCCGGCAATGATGTTGTACTCCTGGCCTCTGAACAAGGTTGCACTCAACAAGTACGGCTCAGGCAAGTACAACATCAACGTTTCAACGTCGGTGACCTCAGGCCCCTACTACCTGGCCGAGTGGCAGCCAGACCGCCGGTTCGTTGTCAAGGCGAACCCGAAGTACACGGGTGCCCTCAAGCCAAACATCACCTCCCAGATCGCGAACGTCGTCCGCGGTGGCAGCAATTTCCTGCGGTATCAGGCGAACGAAGTTGACAGCACCGAAGTGACGAGCCCGGCCGAAATCGCGTTGGTCAATGCGGACCCGGAGCTCAGCCGTCAATTCGCGACCAACCCGCAGGACTTCCGCACGTATTACCTGTTCTTCGATGTCAACACCAAGCCGTGGGATAACTTGAAGCTTCGGCAGGCGCTTTCGAAGGCCGTGGACCGTGAAGGCATCATCGATGCCATCCTCCGTCCGCTCGCCATTCCGGCCTACTCCTGGCTCGCACCGGGGTTCCCGGACGCCAATCAGGAGGCGCTCAAGCCAATCCAGACCTTCGACCCAGCCGCAGCCAAGCGACTGCTCGCCGAAGCTGGTTTTCCTGACGGCCGTGGCTTCCCGAAGACCACCCTCTACATCCGTGGCAGCGCGCAGGTTGACAAGGACGTGTGCCAGGCCCTTACGGCCGGGTTCAAGCAGGTCCTCAATATCGAGTTGACGCTTGAAAACCTCGACCAGCCGTCGTTCATGGCCAAGCTCAACGCCAAGCCCACCGAGATTGCGGTTGGTTGGCTCTCCTATGGCATGGACTACTTCGACGCCACCAACATGCTCGGGGTGTGGTTGTCCGGTGGACGCCATTCCTGGAAGAATGACGAGTTCGACCGCTTGGTCAAGCAGGGTGGCATCATGACCACCGAGCCAGCCAAGCGCTCGGAAATGATGATGCAGGCCGAGAAGATCCTCGTCGAGGACTGTGTTGGCCTGTTCGTATACCACAAACTCGCCGGGTTCCTCTACAAGCCGTATCTGAAGGGTGAAATCCTCACCGCAAACTCGTTCGGATACACCGGCCTGCAGTGGCCCGGCTTCGGGACGGCGACTCTCGCTATTCCGCAGCTCTACATCTCGAGCGACGTCACCAAGTTCCGCTAGATCTGGGACGCCCATCGACGCAGTTGCGGGGCCCGCACGACCAAACAGGAAGCGCGGGCCCCGTCCTCTTCATGAGAATCATCAATGCGATCGAGTAGTGACGTCAGCAACGCATCTGGTAACTCGACGAGTACCGTAGGCCCAGTCCTTTCCGTTCGTGACCTCCGTGTCGAGTTTGACACCCGACGTGGGCGGGTCCGTGCCGTCGACGGAGTGTCCTTCACGCTGAACGCCGGTGAGACCTTAGGTCTGGTCGGTGAAAGCGGCTGCGGCAAGACCGACACGGCACTCTCCCTGCTCCGCAGCGTGCCCGCACCCGGCAAGATCGATGGGGGCTCCATCGAATTTGAGGGGCGTGATCTCCTGTCCATTTCGGAACGGGACATGAACCGACTTCGTGGCAAGCGCATTGCACTGATCCCACAGGATCCGCTCACCGCCCTGAACCCGGTCATGACGGTCGGAGACCATATCGTCGAAGTGTTGGATATCCATCTCGGCATGCGCGGCGAAACCGCTCGGTCGCGTGCCGCCGATCTCCTGTCACGTGTCGGCATCCCGGAACCGCGGAAGCGCCTTGACGCATACCCCCATCAACTTTCGGGGGGAATGCGCCAGAGGGTGATGATTGCTCTGGCGATCTCCTGCGAACCCGCAATCCTGATTGCCGATGAGCCCACCACCGCCCTCGATGCGACCGTCCAGGCACAGATCCTCGAACTTCTGGACGAAATCAAGCGCGAAACCGGCATGGCGTTGCTCCTGATCACCCACAATCTCGGGATCGTGGCCGGTCATTGCAACCGTGTCGCGGTGATGTATTGCGGTCGTATCGCCGAGACCGCAAGCGCTGGTGACCTGTTCCGACATCCTCACCACCGGTATACGGCAGGCCTTCTGGCATGTGTTCCGCGGCTGGATCGTCAGGGCAAAGGAATTTTCTTCACGATCCCCGGAACTCCGCCGGAACTTACAAACCTGCCACCAGGGTGCGCCTTTGCCTCACGGTGCGACGCGGTCACCGATCACTGTCGCAGTGAGAGACCAAACCTCGCCCACACGAACGGTTCGGCCGTGCCCGGCTCAACCGATCACCTCATGGCATGCTGGAACCCTGCAGCAAAGGCATCTTCCGACGCGGGCGCAGATCACCAGACTTCAGCGCGGATGGCCGTCGCGTACGGACGCGCCCATGACAAGAGCGATGCGTGACGTTCACCACCATTGGTGGGGTGAGACGGTTGGCTTCCTCGGCACCAAGGCCATGACGAAAACACGAACCCAGGGTGTCCCGAAATGACCTCGACGACCGCTCCATTGCTTGCCGTCGATGACCTGAGGGTCCACTTCCAACTCCCCGGGACTGGCTGGTTCGGCAGCGGCAAACAGACGGTGAAGGCCGTTGACGGCCTTTCGATCCAGATCGAGCGCGGGCAAACCCTCGGCTTAGTCGGCGAATCAGGTTGCGGAAAATCGACAACTGGTCGCGCCATTCTGCGCTTGGCACCGATCACCGGGGGAACGGTACGCCTGAATAGCCGCGACCTTACAACCCTGTCGGCAGCTGAACTCCGGCCCATACGCCGCCAGATGCAGATCGTTTTCCAGGATCCGTTCGCGTCGCTGAACCCGCGACACACCGTCGAACAGATCGTGACGGAACCCATTTGGGTACACAACCTCCGGCCGGAACGCGAGCGGGTTGCCAGGGTCCGAGAACTCCTCACACTGGTCGGGTTACCTGGGAGTGCGATGGGACGGTTCCCCCATGAGTTTTCCGGAGGCCAGCGTCAACGGATCGGCATCGCGCGTGCACTGGCCGCCGAACCGGATTTCATTGTGCTTGACGAACCGGTGTCAGCATTGGACGTCTCAATCCAGTCCCAGATCCTTCGGCTCCTGCTCGATCTGCAAGTCCAGTTCGGCCTGACGTACCTCTTCATTGCTCACGACCTTGCGGTTGTTGGCCAAATGAGCGACCAGGTTGCGGTCATGTATCTGGGCCGGATTGTCGAAACCGCGACGCGCGAGGCCCTGTACCAGGCTCCCCAGCATCCATATACGCAGGCGCTGCTTTCCGCTGTCCCGTATCCAGATCCGGAGATAGAGGCGAAGCGCCGGCGTGTCATCCTGACGGGTGAGGTGCCGAGCCCGGTGAACCCGCCGTCTGGCTGCCACTTCCATACCCGCTGTCCAATCGCAGCAGACCGATGCAGGGTCGAAGCGCCGTCTCTCAGAACAATCGGACCAGGCCATCAGGCGTCGTGCCACTTCGCTGGTGGGCCTCCTCCCGAACTGCAAGGTGCGAAGCCAGGCACTTCGCTTCGTGCCTCTCCGTAGCCTTGGCTATCTCCCCAGTCCAGATGCCCGACCGCTGGTGATAGACTCAGGTGAATGGTCACCGCGCCGTCACCCATGGGAAGTGCCTCAGTGCATGGCACTGTAGATGCGACGATGCGGGACCGCATTCGGCTCGTGCGCGCGCGGATTGACC
This sequence comes from Chloroflexota bacterium, assembly GCA_947446285.1. Taxonomy (GTDB): domain Bacteria; phylum Chloroflexota; class UBA11872; order UBA12225; family UBA12225; genus UBA12225. The sequence goes on along the minus strand of CANFGH010000013.1, from coordinate 18,941 downwards.
AAGCCGCACAGCGTTCGGGACGGAACGGTGCCGACGTCACGCTGATCGGTGTGAGCAAGACGTGGCCAGTCGAGGACGTTGCAAACGCAATAGCCGCGGGCATCACCGATCTCGGTGAGAACCGGGTGCAGGAAGCGGTCACCAAGATCTTGGAACTTGGCGAGGGGCCGGTCTGGCACCTCATCGGTGGGCTGCAGACCAACAAGGCCAAATCAGCCGCCGATCACTTTCACCTCGTCCACAGCGTCGATCGGCTGGATCTCGCACGTGCGTTAGGAGCCCGGGCAGTCGCAACGGGACGTACAGTTCCGATCCTGCTCCAAGTGAACGTGGCCGAACGGTCATCACAGGGTGGTGTCGCTTCCGGGGACCTTTCAGCCCTGTTCCGTGAAGTCCGGGTGTTCCCCGGCCTCAGCCTGGATGGCTTGATGTGCATTGCGCCGGATGTGCACGATCTTGGCAGCGTCGAAGCGACCCGACCCTATTTCAAGCACCTTGCACAACTCCACGCTGAACTGCATTCCGAGGCGATCGCCGTGGGTCATCCGTGGCAACACCTATCAATGGGCATGAGTGGCGACTTTGAAGTCGCGGTCGAGGAAGGCGCGACGCTCGTACGCGTCGGACGCGCGATCTTTGGCGAACGGAGACCCTGACCAATGGAAATCCAGTATCTCTTTTTTTATGCGTCCCAATTTGTCAGTCTCCTCGTGCAGGTCCTGACGAGCGCGATCTTCCTGCGGGCGATCTTCTCGTGGTTCGTTCCGCCAGGAAGTGACAATGTCATCTCACGGTTCCTTCGGGATATCACCGAGCCAATCCTGGCGCCACTGCGTCGCATCCTGCCGACCATGGGAATGCTCGACCTTTCGCCTTTCGTCGCCATGATCGTCCTCCAGACGGCAGGCAACATCGCGTCAAGTGTGTTGCAGTCGGCGGCGAACACGTTTCGGTAACCTTGGCCCGGGGTAATGGTCCGGTGGCTTGAGCCGTGTGACAACCCCTTCATGCCGGTCACCGTTCGCCCTCAGAGGAGGCCATTGTGAGCACCGCCGACGCAATCGCCATCATTGATTACGGAGCGGGAAATCTCCGGAGCGTCGTGCATGCCGTCGTCCATGCCGGGCTCAACGCAATTGTCACTGACGATGCGTCGGTCATCCGGAGGGCGCCGGGTGTCATCCTCCCGGGGGTTGGCGCCGCCGCCGACACCATGGAAAACCTAGTGTCTCGGAACCTTACCGGTGTGATCGGTGAGGTCATCTCGGCGGGAAAGCCATTCCTTGGCGTGTGCATGGGCATGCAAGCCCTGTTCACCGTTTCCGAGGAAGGTGGATCGCACGCATGCCTTGACATTCTCGGAGGAACCGTCCGTCGATTTGCTCCCGGCCTGAGCATTCCCCACATGGGTTGGAACCAAGTGCGCCAAGTGCGGTCACATCCGATCTTTGACGGCATCGCTGATGGCACGCACTTCTATTTCGTGCATTCCTTCCACGTTGATGCAACTGACCCGAAGATTGTTATTGGAGATACAACATATGGCCCCACGTTTCCGTCGGTGATTGCATCGGGAAGCCTTGTGGCAACGCAGTTCCACCCAGAAAAGAGCGCAACCGGTGGGTTGCGGCTGTATGCAAATTTCGGTCGGATCGTTCGTGGCGAACTTGGCCACGGGACAGTCCGCCAAGCCGATACTGTGGGGGTGGCATGAACGCCGGGACAGATGTGGACCAGGGTGCGGGATTCCTTATCCTGCCATCCATTGACCTGCGGGGAGGACTGGTCGTCGACCTCTACCAGGGCGACTACGCCCGCGAGACGGTCTACGACGATCCGGCTGAAGCCGTTGCGCACCGGTTCCTTGAGGATGGTGCCTCGTGGCTCCACGTGGTTGACCTTGATGGTGCCCGTGATGGGGCACCGGCAAACGCTGCCCTGGTTCGAAAGCTTGCCGACATCGTGCATTCGCATGGCGCACGACTTGAACTGGGCGGTGGCATCCGCTCCGCAGCGGTCGCCAGGGCCGCCCTGGATGCCGGCGCAGACCGCGTAATCTTCGGCACGGCCGCCGTTGAACATCCTGAACACGTCGCTGAAACGGTTCGTGCCTCTGGCCCCGAAGCGGTCATCGTCGGGATTGACGGACGCGATGGTCGTGTTGCCACCCGGGGCTGGCAGGCACCATCCGAGATGACCACCCGAGACCTCGCCGAGGCCATGATCGGACTGGGTGTGATCCGCTTTGTCTGCACCGACATCGCACGTGACTCAACGTTGACTGGTCCGAACACCCCGGAACTCGAGGTCCTGAACCGCGCCGTTGCCGGACGTGCGTCCGTGATCGCATCTGGCGGAGTGACGACGGTGGCGCAACTCCAGGAATTGCATCGGCTCGGCCTCGAGGGCGCGGTCGTCGGAAGCGCACTGTACGCCGGGCGCCTCACCGTCGCGGAGGCAATCGCCGCAACCCGAACCGGCGCGTGACGGGAAGCTGAATGATGTTGACGAAGCGGGTCATTCCCTGTCTCGATGTTGCTGCGGGCCGTGTCGTCCGGGGAGTGAAGTTCTCGGCAGACAAGGATGCGGGTGATCCGATTGAACTCGCACGCCGGTACAACACCGAGGGTGCCGATGAACTGGTGTTCTATGACATCACCGCCTCCCATGAAGGCCGCGGTTTGTTCATGGGCCTCCTTGAGGACTGTGCGCGGGAATTGTTCATCCCTCTCTGTGTCGGTGGTGGATTAGCCACCGTCGATGACTTGTACGGCGTACTGCGTGCCGGCGCCGACAAGACAAGCATCAATTCAGCAGCCGTACGCACTCCCGATCTGATCGATCAAGGTGCGCGCAGGTTCGGGAGCCAGTGCATCGTGCTTTCAATCGATGCAAAGAAGACTGTTGAGGACGATGGCCGGAACTGGTGGCAGGTTTACGTGAATGGTGGGCGCAAGGCGACCGGGATTGACGCGGTTGCCTGGGCACGCGAGGGCGTTGACCGGGGCGCCGGGGAGTTGGTGCTCAACTCGATCGATGCGGATGGCACGCGCGAGGGATACGACCTTGACCTGCTCAGTACGGTTACCGGGCTCGTTGAAGTTCCTGTTGTGGCGTCCGGAGGCGCAGGAACCCTGGACCACTTCACCGACGCGTTCTCGATCGGGCATGCCCACGCAGTTCTCGCGGCATCAGTGTTCCACTACGGCGTCTTTTCAGTCCCCGAAGTGAAGCGTCACCTCGCAACTCACGGATTGCCCGTGCGCTTGTAAGGCACGGCGTGTGCCAGTCGGGTTCCACGAAACCACGGCCTGGACGCTTGTGCCACCGCCCACTGCAGTGACTCACCGAACTCGCCGATCTCACGAACGAGAAGGACTCACCCATGTCGGGGCTACACGATGGCGGACTTGAAACGATCGCATTCGGTCCGGATGGCCTCATCCCGGTCGTCGTCCAGGACCGCGCCACTGGCGAAGTGCTCATGGTGGCCTTTACGACCCGTGAGATGGTTTCGAGGACCATCGAAACTGGTCAGGCCTGGTTCTGGAGCCGGTCACGGAACGAACCATGGCACAAGGGCGCGACGTCGGGGAATTACCTGAACGTCACCGAAATCCGACGCAACTGCGAGGACACTAGCCTCCTGTACCTTGCGGATCCAGTTGGGCCGACCTGCCATACCGGCGCGGTCTCATGCTATTTCCGCACCCTTGATGGCCAAGATATAGAAGCGTCCAAACCATGGTCAGAAAGTCTGGATACCCGAGCCGGATCATTATCGTGGGTCCATGCAATCATCGAGGAGCGAAAGCGCACCAAGCCAGAGGGATCCTATGTAGCCGGATTGCTGGCGCGTGGCGTCGACCGCATCGCGAAGAAGGTTGGTGAGGAAGCTGCCGAGGTGATCATCGCCGCCAAGAACCGTTCACACGAGGAACTCTCGAATGAGATGGCGGACCTCTGGTTCCACACGCTTGTGCTTCTGGCCGATGCCGGAATGACCCCGGCGGACGTCGAGGCGGTCCTCGCCAGACGACACAGGTAGCGCGACCACGGTTGCAACGCGTGCCAAGCGTCCCGGAATTACGGATTGGCCGGGGTTATGGACTGGGCGAACTTCAAGAACTCGTCAATCGTGTAGCGAGAAACGAGCACGATATCTCCCGGTGGGTCGCGCCGGACGTACACGGCGTTCCCTTGAGGATTGCCAGATCCAAGTGAAATGGTCACTGGCGCTCCGGATTTCGGCGAAATAGTCGCAACAAGCACGGGCTTGTCAAGTCCATACTCGGCACCCTCACCGGGTGTCTTGACCAAGACGCGGTCTATCGTGAGATCATGCAACTGGGTCAGGTAGCTTTCGATGCGCGCGCCCGTGTCAATCTGCACTGGCGGAAGCACCGGAGTGGACACCAGCCCAACTGGTGCCGGAGCCGCCGTTGGCGTGGCAATCGGTGACGTCGGCGCCATCTTGCCGTCGGCATTGCGTTCGAAGGTCACGGCCTGGCCCGTTGCCTGCAGGGTGACTTTCTGCACATTCCCCGATGTGAGAGAGACTACTTGCTTGGCGGTGGTAGTCGCCTCGGTTGCCTGCCCGCCGAAATACCATGCCCCGGCCGTTGAACTCACCAGAATAATCACAAGCAAACTCGTCAAACGGACACCTGCACGTCCACGGGATACTGGCACGACCGGCGCAGCCTCCCGCTGCTGACGAGGCATCTCTTTGCGCGGGCCACTCCCACCTGGTGGTGTGGCAGGTCGGGTTCTGGAAAGGGAACTAGTCATGGTTCGTCACCGACGCTGCCACCAGACCGCAATGCCGATCAAGAGCGCAGATAGTGGCACCAGGACCACCGTTGTGAAGAAGACGAGAACCTGGGACTGGTTCGTCATCACGACTGTCGCAGCGGACTGAGGTTCAGCACGAATGCTGATCAATTCCTCTTCCTCTGCCAGCCAGTTCACGGAATTCACGAAGAAGTCGCGGTTCCCCAGCACTGGCGCCGCAAGCGTATTCGCAGCAAATTCGGTGTTTCCAACGACGACCATCCGGCCCTTCGGGGCCTTTGGGGCGGCGTTGGGGGTTGGCGTCGCGCCAGGGGTGACTGGAGCGGTCGGATCCGACCGATTCACTGCCACCGCAACCGAAACCGGCCCTTTGAGGTCGGCACCTTCGTCAAACTTCGCCTGTCCCGACAGGGTAGTCTCGCCCCATCCACGCTCGGTGGTCTTGAGAAGTGACGCGATTGCGAGATCGGTCCCCGCTGCCGACTTCGGGGTGATTGTCCGCGAACCTGGCATCAAGACATCCGTCAAGGATCCGGTAATCCGGTGCCCGGGCTGAGGTAAGGGCGCAGGGGTCAGCGGGTCACCGTTGTAATTGCGCGACGGATCGATGACCAAGTCATTGCCAACGCTGATGTTCCACTTCTCGAATATCGCCTCGTACCCCGTCTCCTGCTTCGGTTCCAGAAGCGCGAGCACGTGTCCACCAGCGTCAAGGAAGTCGGAGACCGCCTTGACCTCGTTCTCAAGGGCACGCGCACGCGCTCCGGCGATCACGAGGACCGCGGCGTCGGCAGGCACCTGCGGACTAGTGAGGAAGGACAACTTCTCAACCACGTAATTCTCTCGCTTCAGTGCCTGAGAGATGGTATTGAAACCGGTCGGTTGCGAAGAGTCGGGGTCGCGTTCCTGATGTCCCTGGAGGAAATAGACCTTCTTCTTCTCGGTCCGAGACAGCTTCAACAAGGCGCTGGTGAAGTCCTGTTCGGTCAGGCCAGTCGTCTCTTCCTTGCGATCTCCCGACGTGAAGATCGTGATCGGGTAGTTCTTGATGTCGTACTGCTTGGCTGCACCTGGGTTCACATCCGGGTCAACAAACTCGATGGTGATCCTCGGCGATGCCTTCTGGTACTGGTTAAGAAGCGACTTGGTTCCCCGTGTGAAGGGATCTTCCTGGCGGCTTGGAAAAAATGCGACGATCTTGACATCACGATCAAGTTGCGAGAGGACCTTTTGGGTCTGGTCGGCAAGGGTGTAGCGTCGTGCGTCAGTCAGGTCAATCTGACCCCCGAAGGTGTTGGCGGTCCAATTGATGACGACCAGCAGTCCGATCACGGCGACGGCTTGCACGGTCGCGGCGCTCCCGCGTTGCGCACCCCGGCTACCCGCCCAGACCAGCAGTTCGCGGCTGTTGACGATCGCGTAGATCGCAACGAGAACGGCTCCGACGATCAGGAGGGCGAGGACCTCAGGTGATGTTGACTGGACCGCAGCCCACCACACCAGCCCGGCAACAAGGGATACACCACCGGCGGCACCCGCCACGGACGCGACAGAAGAAACGACGCTCTCACGAGGTGCGTCATCGGCGGATGCGTCTTGCGCAACCGTGTCAATCGCAAGAACCCCAACGTCGTCAGGGCCCGATGAACCGTCGTGATCGTCGACAAGTCCAGTGCCTTCCACGGGATGATCGGACTGACCAGTCTCGCCGGACGCACTCACTGAAGCCTCGTCACTGGCCTTGCCCTCGACTGGTGGTGAACCACCGGGAAGGTTCTCGGTCTTCGGATCGTTGGATGGACGTTCGGGTGAGACGGTCATGCCCGCCACCGTCCAGACTCAACAACTCGGGTGGTCAGGAAGAGACATCCGGCCATCACACTCAGGTAGTACACGACATCTTTCACTTCGAGGACGCCCAATCCGAAGTTCTGGAAGTGTTCGGCCAAAGACAGGTATCCGACGATTGGGGACAGTCGCGGACCCAGGACACTCGCTCCGGATCCAAGCACCCAGAGCATCAAGAGCAGGCCAATCCCGAGGATCGCAGCCACGATTTGGTTGCGCCCCGCAAGCGACGATGCAAACAGCCCAAGGCTAATGAACGCTCCACCCAGGAGAAGAAGGCCAATGTATGCCGACATGATCGGACCCCACTCCGTCGCACCGTAGATCACGATGATCAGGACGTAGGCAAGGGTCGGAACGAGCATCAGCGCGTACGTGAGTAGTGTGGCCAGAAACTTGCCTACAACTACTTGGGCATCAGAGAGGGGAAACGTCATGAGCAGTTCGATCGTTCCGGTACTTCGTTCCTCGGCGACAAGGCGCATGGTGAGGACCGGAATGACCAGCAACAAGAGGAACGCGGTCGTAGGGAGGATGGCCTTCAGGTTCGCCTCGGCAAACCCTTGGGCGAGGATCAGGAAAAAGATGAAGCCGTTGACCAGCAGGAACACCGAAGCCACCGCGTACGCCATTGGCGATACGAGGTAGGCATAAAGTTCACGACGGGAAACCGCCCAAGTTCCGAACCAGTGCCTGGCGATCGAGCCGGGAAGGCTACTCATGTTTTTGAAGTCCTCAGCGCTTCGGGAAAGGCAGTGAAGGAGCGCACGTCACCAGGGCCAATACGTTCATCACCAAAGGAGTTACCAAGACGACGCCGTCCATTGGGGGAAAACGTCCTCTCAAACTGCTTCTTCCGGTGCCGTGGCCGGAACCGTCAGTGGCTGAAAGTCTTCGACAACCTCGGAAGTGGTCAACTGCAGGAAAACGTCTTCCAGGGATAACGCCTGAGAACGCATTTCCCGAAGCCCCCAACCGGATGCGATGACCGTCGAGGCGACAACCTCGCGAATGTCTGCGTCGCCCTCGGCATCAATCTCGAACCGTGAGACGCCGACGCCTCCGCCACCCGCGCCAACGAGTACCCGGGCAACACCCGGGAGCCCGCGCAGCGCATCACCAATCTCGATGTCCGGGCCGCGAACGGTGATCGAAAGCCGTTCGGCACCTGCCACGCGACGCGCCAGACCATCTGGCGTGTCTTCAGCAACGACTTGTCCTCTGTTGATGATGACGACCCGGTCGCAAATCATGCTGACTTCGGGAAGGATATGTGTGGAAAGGATGACCGTCCGGTCACGCCCGAGCGACTTGATAAGCTGCCTCGTCTCGATGATCTGGTTTGGGTCAAGGCCTGCTGTCGGTTCATCGAGGATCAGGACTTCCGGGTCCGCTAGGATTGCCTGCGCAAGTCCAACACGTTGCCGATAGCCCTTGGACAGGCGTCCGATGATCGCGTCCGCCATGTGATCGACCCGTGCCGCATCCATGGCCCATTCAACCGTGTCTTCTCGTTGGGTCACTTGTTTGGCCCGGGCGACGAAGTCCAGATATGCCCGGACGGTCATCTCAGTGTAGAGGGGGACATTCTCAGGCAAGTAGCCAATCCGGCGCCTGACCTCGATGGAGTCAGTGACGACATCAAACCCGGCCACCCGCGCCGACCCGCTGGTAGGGGGCATGTACCCGGTCAGGATGCGCATGGTGCTGCTCTTGCCGGCACCGTTTGGCCCGAGAAGACCCAGGATCTCGCCGCGGTTGGCGTGGAAGCTCACATCCTGCAGTGCCACCCGGTCCCCGTATTGCTTGGTCAGGTGGGTTACATCAATCATCACGATGGATTTGGTCCAGTTCCATGGCGGATCTTCATCGGGAATTCACTTGCACATCGCAGGTACGCCAAGGGAAAGAAATCGCTTCGCACGCCCGGAACCCGGGACCACCGTACATACGACGCCCATTGTCAATCGGATTGGTCACGGCAGTGTCAAAACTCAGGACAGCTTGAGGACGGCCAGAAAGGCCTCCTGTGGGATCTCGACATTCCCAACCCGCTTCATGCGCAGCTTGCCTTCCTTCTGCTTCTCGAGAAGTTTGCGCTTGCGCGAGATATCGCCGCCGTAGCACTTGGAAAGGACGTCCTTGCGCATGGCACGAACCGTTTCGCGGGCGATCACTCGCGCGCCAACGGCTGCCTGGATCGGGATCTCGAACATGTGGCGCGGGATCAGTCCGCGAAGCTTCTCCACAAGGACGCGTCCATGGTCGTACGCCTTGTCACGGTGAATGATCAACGAGAGGGCATCAACTGGCTCACCATTTACAAGGACGTCAAGGCGAACCAAAGGACCGGCACGCAAGCCCTCGATGGCGTAATCCAGCGACGCATATCCTTGCGTCCGCGACTTCAACTGGTCGAAGAAGTCGATGATGATTTCCGCAAGAGGCACCGAGTACTGCAAGAGGACCCGGCCCTCATCGAGGTACTCCATCTTCTTGTATTCACCCCGGCGGGCGGTCACAAGATCCATGATTGCGCCAATGTAGATCTTCGGGGCAACCACTTGGATACCCATCCATGGTTCGCTGATGGTGTCGATCCGGTCCGGAGATGGCAAACCCGAAGGATTGTCCACCCTGATGATCTCGCCCTTGGTGGTCAAGACCTCGTACTCCACACTTGGCACCGTTGCCAGAAGGTTCAAGTTGTAGTCGCGTTCGAGACGCTCCTGAACAATTTCCATGTGAAGGAGGCCGAGAAACCCGCAACGGAACCCAAACCCAAGGGCGACTGACGTCTCTGGCTGATAGACGAGTGCCGCGTCATTGAGCTTGAGCTTGTCAAGTGCGTCACGCAGCAGCGGGAAGTCGGTGCTCTCTACCGGAAAGAAGCCCGCGTAGACCATTGGCTTCACCGGTTGGTAGCCATCAAGCGCCTCGGGCGCTGGTCGGGATGCGTCGGTCACGGTGTCGCCAACCCGGCAGTCTGCGACGGACTTGAGGCCAGTGGCGATGTAGCCCACCTCACCGGGTTCGAGGCTCGCTTCCTGAACACCCTTTGGCCGGAACGCACCTACTTCAAGCAGGTCGGCAGTGATACCGGTCTGGATCATCACGATCTTCTGGCCGGCCCTCAACTGCCCATCGATCATCCGGACGTACGCCACCACACCCTTGTGGGTGTCGTAGTGGCTGTCGAAAATAAGTGCACGCACAGGCTTTGACGCTTCACCGACTGGTGCGGGAACCTGCCTGACGATGGCCTCAAGAATTTCGATGGTGCCGACCCCGGTCTTCGCCGAGGCCATGATGCAGTCCTCGCGCGCCAGGCCAATTACCCGCTCGACCTCGTCGGCGACGTGTTCCGGCTGTGCGGAGGGCAGGTCAATCTTGTTAATGACGGGAATGATTGAGAGGTTGTGTTCGATTGCCTGGTAGGTATTCGCCAGCGTCTGGGCCTCAATGCCCTGAGCCGCATCCACGACGAGCAACGCACCTTCGCAAGACGCCAATGCCCGGCTGACTTCATAGGCGAAGTCGACGTGGCCGGGAGTGTCGATCAGGTTGAGTTGGTAGTCCAGGCCATCCAGCGCGCGGTACAGCATCCGAACGGCCTTCGCCTTGATCGTGATGCCCTTCTCACGTTCGAGGTCCATCTGGTCAAGGACCTGCTCGGTGAGATCGCGTTTGGAAATCGTCCCGGTCACCTCGAGGAGGCGATCGGCCAGGGTTGACTTGCCGTGGTCAACATGCGCGATGATGCAAAAGTTTCGGATGCGTTCGCGAGGAATCACTGATGCAGTATAAACCGCCCCGGACCGGTGTCCGGCGGGACCGTCCTGAAACAATCTGGAACAGCCCGGTCCGATCCTTGATCAGCCCGATGCCCGCGCCCGCGCGAGGCGTGGCCGAACCTGCGTCTCGTAGATGACCCCAAGTTCCCTTACCCTGAGAATCGCCGCCGCAGCCAAATACGTGACTCCGAATAGTCCGATAACCGTGACCGCACGAAGGACGACCGGCAGCCCGTCTGAGAGGAACTGCTCCTGAATCCCCAGGGCGACGGCGGTCGCGGCGATTGTGGCAACGAGAACCCGGACAGTCGTGTCGCCAAGTGCGCTCGTGTGAAGGCCCGGGAGTTTGCGATGGAGAACCACGCCGAGAAGGACCGCTTCCAGTGTGGCAGCAACGCTGAGCGAGAGGGCAATACCGACATGGCCCAGCGGTTCGACAAGGACAAACGCCAGCAAGACATTTGCAACCATCGCAACCACGCCAATCACCACGGGGGTTCGCGTGTCACTCAAGGCGAACGAAAGGCGCATCTGCACCTCAAGGATCCCGTGCGCTGGCAACCCGATGCCGTACGCTGCCAGTGCGGACGCCGTAAGTGCAACTGACTCAGCCGTGAACGCGCGACGAGCAAACAGCACCTCGATGCCGAGGGAGCCAAAGACGACCACGACCGCCGTCGCCGGAACCATCACGCAGAGGATGGTTGCCATCGACTGCCGACCGGTTGTCGCAAGGGCGTCGCGGTCTCCCCGCGCGGCCTGTGCAGCAAACGTCGGAAACGCAGCGTTCGCAAGTGTCATCGCGAACGCCCCAAGGGGCAGCATCATGAGTGCCCAGGCGTAATTCAGGGACGCAACCCGACCCGACGGCAAGTAGGTCGCGAGCCGTGTCGTGGCCACAAAACTGAGTTGAACCGCCCCTTGGCCGACCAGGCGGGGCACCATCAGGGTGAAGATTTCCCGGAGGTCAGCCCGCACTGACCGGCCGTTGGCACCTGCCGGTGACCGGCCGATGCCAAGTCGCAGTGATGCGACCAGTTGCACCGCCAGGAACCCGAACGCACCCGTCACGACACCGATTGCGAGGCCGGTCGTGCCAAGCGCTGGACCAAAAACAGCCGCGCCGACAACGATTGCCAAGGTGTAGACCGCCGGCGCGAACGCCGTTACCGCAAAGTGACCCCGGACATTGAGGTACCGGGTCAGGACCTCCCCGGCGCCAAGAAAGACCGGTTGGACTAGCATGAGGCGAACCAGGTCCACAAGCCGCAAGCGTGCATCCGGCCCGAAGCCAGCCCCGATGATTTCGACAAGGCTGGAAGCAACCACCATCGCCGTCACCGCACCGACCGACGCAATCAGGGTCACCGCAGTCAGGACGGTTCGAGCCAGGCGATCAAGGTAGGCGGGATCAGGACGATCCCCACCCGGCCCGGCATTCCACGCGCGCGCGAACACCGGCACAAGCGCCGAACCAAGCGCCCCACCAGAGATCAGCGTGAAGATCAGATCCGGGATGCGAAAGGCGGCGATATAAAGATCGAGGTCACCGGAGGTTCCAAACTGGGCGGAGATGACCACGTCACGCCCTACAGCGAGCACTCTACTCGCCAGCAAACCGATGAAAAGCAACGTGCCCGCACGCACGATTTGCACGCCCTCCCTGCGTGGAACATCCGTCGATGGGCGCGTTGACATCTACCCTGTAACGACTGACGCCTCAAATCCCCTGCATCGCGCGGTCAAGTCATCCAATCCCGAATGCTCACGCGGTGTCATCGCGCAGTCCTGAAAATCGGTGTGTACTGGTTACACTGGACAAAGTTCATGTTGAACGTCCCTGCCCACTCTGACCCGATTTGATGATGAACTTCTAGCAACCAGAAGTCCTTTCGAAATCCCCCCACCATCGCGTGAGGGGTCCATGAGACGGGCCTTGCGGGTTCACATGAGGAACGCTCCATGGGATCCAGGGTGCAAGGTCTCGACGTGGGATGATCCCCGACACAAAACAGGAAGCACGACCCTGACAAGTTCCGACCCATCCGAACAGATCGCACCAATTCAGTCAGATGCACTCCGCCGGCGTCGCGTCTCCGCTCCGACGCCTGATTCCCAGACCACTGGACCGGCAGCAAAGCGGAAGGTCGCGAGGCTTGCTCTGGGGGTAGGAGGGAATGTCGAACCGGCTTCGACGATTTCGACTGATCCGGACCTCACGGCGCCAAGTCAGCCAGCGGTGGCCGCTCTGACTTCTGTAGGTAGTTCTGCTCAATCGGTGCCCAGTCGTGTCTCAAAGTCCCGAATGCGTTCGGGTGCAGGGCGTCGGCCAGAGGCGAAAGAACCGATTCCGGAAACCCCAAGTGCTGAACCGCCGGATGCCCATCGCCTGGATGCCGACCGCACAACCACCACGCCAGTTTTAAATTGGGCGCCAGACGACCACGAAGCATTTGCATCTGCTGGTAACGATGGCGACCACGCAGCGGATGGCGGCGTCAACCATGAAAGCCACCCCAACCGAGACCATGAAATGTCGAGTACCGATCATTCGTCCGTTAGCGCCCAAATGGGTTCTGGGTTCAATCCCGGCAACCTGGAAGTTGTCCTCCTCAGCTTCGAGGGGCCGGATCAACCCTATTCGATGGCCGGTGGCCTAGGTGTTCGCGTGACCGAACTCGCCCAAGCGCTCGCCGAAAGCGGATTCCGCACGCATCTCATTTTCGTGGGTGATCCGAACTTGCCGGGACACGAGGTGCAATTCCACGGAAACCTCCACCTGTACCGGTGGTGCCAATGGATCAGCCGTAGCCACCCGAACGGGGTGTACGACGGTGAGTACCTCAAGGTCCGCGATTTCAATGACAGCGTGCCGAGGTTTGTTGCCGATCACATCGTCGGGCCGGCAGCTGCGCAGGGCAGGACCGTCGCGGTTCTCGCCGAGGAATGGCACACCGCCGAGGCGACCTGGAGAACCAGTGATCTCCTCTATTCTGTTGGTCTGCGCAATCATGCACTCTTGCTATGGAATGCAAATAACACGTTCGCGTTCAAGCAGATAAATTGGACCCGCCTCAGTTTCGTCTCGACGATCACCACAGTCAGTCGCTACATGAAGCACCTGATGTGGCCCCTTGGCCTTAACCCGCTCGTGATCCCGAACGGTATTCCGGACCGGTTCCTCGCCCCGCCTGACCACCACATGACCGACGCAATTCGCAAAGGGGTCGGGGGGGCACCGTTCCTCTTCAAGATCGGACGGTTCGACCCTGACAAGCGATGGATGCAGGCCGTGGAAGCTGCCGTCCGGTTGAAGCGCAGTGGACATCGGGTCAGATTGGTCGTGCGAGGCGGCATCGAACCACACGGTGGGCAGGTTCTTGCACACGCCTATCGACGCGGCCTGGTGGTCAAGGACGTCACGGCGCCCCGGGGCGACGACTGGGCTGCGGTCCACGCCCTAGCCGAAGCGTCGCGCGATGCAGATGTCCTGAACTTGCGGTTCTTCCTGAGTGATGACTTCAAGCGGGCCTGTTACGGCGCGGCCGACGCTGTCTTGGCAAACAGCGGGCACGAACCCTTCGGCATCGTCGGACTTGAAGTGATGGGTGCCGGCGGAATTGCCGTTGTCGGGGCAACCGGCGAGGACTACGCAATCAGTTTCCAGAACTGCCTGGCCATCGAGACCGATGACGCCGAGGAACTGGCCGGTGCAGTCCGGCATCTGATGGCACATCCGGAATGGCTCGGTCCGATCCGCGAAGAGGCCCGACGTACTGCAGCGTTGTTCACGTGGAACCGGGTCATCGCAAACCTCCTCGGCAAGCTCGACTACCTGGCATCGAAGCCCAGATGAGGACCCGCCGCACGACTGGTTCATTTCGTGGCAAGCCGGTTCAGGCGGTCATCCATGGTGCTCGCTGATCCACGACCGCGGCATAACAGGTCATGAAGGAGGCGCCGATGCGCATCGCCCATCACACCTGGGAGTTCCCCCCCACCATCGTCGGGGGCCTCGGCACGTATAGCCAGTGCATCACGACGGCACTGGCCGACCTCGGTCACGACGTGCACGTCTGGTCACCAGAACAGGTCGGCTGGCCAAAGACCGTGGTGCCAGTGCCTCACCCGCGCATGCACGTCCGACGATTGCCGCTGTTCGATATCACTGGGGTCTTCCCCCACCTGCTCAACGATGACCTCCGGAACTGGGGCGGTTACCTGTCGGACCTCATCACATTCAACCTGCAGGCGACCGGCGAGACACTATTAACCGAGGGCCTTGACGTGATCGCTGTCCAGGACTGGCTTTCGGCAATAGCCGGCCTCAGCCTGGCAAAAGACCGCAGGGTGCCGGTCGTCTTCCACATCCACAGCGCCGAATGGGGTCGGCAACCAGATGGCGGAGGGTCGTCGTCAGTGCGCGACTTCGAGGCCTCGATGGCCCAACACGCCGACGCAATCGTCACGGTGTCACACGCGATGCGCGAGGACCTGATCGTGCACGGATGGGATGCGGGGAAGATTCACACGGTGTGGAATGGTGTCGACCCGAAACGCTACCGACCCGGGATTGCCACGGCCGCGGAAACCGACGCGCTAAGGGCACGGTACGGCATTCCCCCTGGAGCGCCCGTGATCCTATACGTCGGAAGGCTGGTGCCCGAAAAGGGCGTCCTTCCCATGATCGAAGCAGTACCTTCACTCCTCGCCGCTAATCCAGACGCGCACTTTGTCGTCCTCGGGGCTGGCCAGATGGAAGGCCCGATGCGCGGGCGAATTGCAGACCTGGGTGTTGACGGACAGGTGCACATGCGCGCAGAACTGGTCAGCGAGCACGAACGCATTGTCCACTTCGAGATGTGCGATGTGGGCCTCTTCCCGTCGACCTATGAACCTTTCGGGATTGTGACCCTCGAGGCAATGGCCATCGGCAAGGCATGTGTTGCCGGTGCGCGCGGTGTGGTCGGGTTTCGCGAACAGGTAGTCCCATTGGGCGACGCCCAGACGGGTTTGCACGTTGATGGAGGCAACCCGTCCGATATCGCATGGGGCCTCAACGAAGCACTTTCCAACCGGGAACGCCTGCGCACGTGGGGCGCGAACGGCCGAGCGCGTGTGCTCGCTGAGTTCACGTGGGAAATTGCTGCCAAGAAGACGGCGGAGATTTACCGGGCAGTGGGCACGAAAAGCAAGTAACCGGCGCCTCGCTTGTCGCGGGGCGACGAAAGCGGTAGCGCGACACCCTACATTACGCTAACCGCACTCGCCGATTCGACCTCTACACGGTGCGATCCGAGTTCGGTCTCGGAGGTAGGGGCACAGGCATTGAAGTACCTCGCAAATCCTCATCCAGTCCCTCATCCGTGAACTTGCGGGAACCCGTCTGGACCCCGAACAGCCTGGACTTGAATTGGCCGAAGGTAGTTTCGAGCAAAGACTCAGGGACAGCAACGAAAACCGCGAAAAGCCCAAGTCCCAGGAACCCAAGCACCGTGCCGATGACAAAGCTTGTCGGAAGGTAATTCAGGATGACCGTCTCACCGGGTTGTGCCCCGACGATCTCAATGAACTCTCCAATCGGGCGAACCAATCGGTCCTGTCCAGCGTCAGAGCGTGCGCGCCACCCCGGCATCCAGCCTTGCATTACGACCACGCCCTGTCCCGGGCCATCCGTGACGGTCCACGTCGACGTTGGGACTTTCACTACTATGCGGTTCGGGCCTTTGAAGCTCGCTCGCGCCTCAATGACGTCCCCACTCGCGACAGCAGCGGTGCCAACCTCAATTGGCCCGAACGGAACCTTCCCATCGCGGGCGACGAATGCGAACGGCAGTCCAAGAGGCAACCCGTAGACCCATCCACCACTGAACTGGCGGATGGGCTTCATTTGGGCATTTGTCGGTGCGTTCGGCAAGATCAGTGCATATCGGGGCGCAGGCGTCAATACATCCTTGGTGGGAACCCGGTTCGCCCGAAGTGTCATCGGAAATACGGAGTCAATCACGGTGAGTTCGTTGCTCATCTGTGAGGAAGAAGCAAGGCTGTAGATCATCGAGTTTGCATTGATCAAGAGCGCGCCGGGTTCCTGAGACCGAACCCACGAAAATACTTCACTCTCCGATCGGTTCCACGGCGGAGTGTTCAGAATGCCCTTGTTTGCCTGCCATGGGTCGGCGACTGCTGCCAGCAAGGCGATGACGACACCTGCAGTGACTCCGGCGCGCGCCAGATTAAACTGCCGAGTACGCGCAACTTCCTGGGTGTCTCCACCTGATGTCCCCGTGACCACCTGAAATCGCCAATCAGGGAGCGAGATGTCAGCCGGGAGACTTCTCGAAACGATTGCCTTCCACAACCAGTCCGCACCACCCATCAGTAACGGGATAAGCACGATGGTTGCGACCGCAACCAAACTTCCCCAGAACCTGAACTGCTGCATGAACGAGAACACATCAAGTAGCAATTTGAACGAAGTTTTATGAATTGAAGAGAGAATAATCATAGCAACAAAACTTGCCAGAAGGTGAGGCAAGTACCGTGTCCGACCACGCAGGTAAGCCCCGATAGCGAATGGTGCAAAGATGAATACTGTAGCTCCAATATAGCTGTAATAGATTGCCCAACCAATAGGGCTCGCACCGAACAATCCATTGGCCCAGAATTGACGGTCTGGCACAACAAAGCCGAATAACGTCACCAACGGCGGGAGAGTTCCCGAACCGCTCACATCCATTGGTTTTTCAATGTATGGCATCAGTTCCACAAGGGGAAGGAATTGTGGTGCGATGAGCAGAGCCGTGAGCGCAGCATAAGCAGCTAATGTGATTCCATTGTGCTTCACGGAATCTATTGCTGCGAGCATATTTGTCGATTTTTTTACAATCTCCACAAAAATAAAAATGATGAGAATGAACCCGATTCCAATCCAGTAGTACAGAAAACCAGTCATGAACATGACGGCGCTGCACATTGCGGCAATGGCAAGATTTCGAGGGGACCTGTGCTCGAGGACCATGATGAAGCTCGCCAGCACAGCCGCTATCCACGCGTGCTGAATTGGAGCGGCGAACGAGAATCCGCTGCCCACGGGGGCCAAGATGCTCCCGGCGCAAAGTGCCAGTACACCGCTGGCAAGCGCCACCGTCCGACCGTGTCCAAGGACCCGACCGAGCCAGTATTGGCCTGATCCGGCCATCGCCATTGACAAGACAACCGCGACTTTCGCCCCGTTCGTCGGTCCTAGCAATCCCAGTGGCACTAAAACGAATGGATTGAACATGCTGATATATGGATTACCGATGTAAGGTAGTCCCGTCCTGATGTACGGGTTCCAGAGGGGAAACTCTCCAAATCGCCCTACAATGTCTGCCACGAACCACTGGATTGCGACGCCCGATACAAACTCGCCGGGACCACCAGCTCGGTTTTCATCCAACGGAAAATATTGTGCTGCGAATATCCACGCACATACAATAAAAAAGACAGTGACAATGGAATTAATCAGGGATGCTCGTATCGGTCTAGTCGGCTTGTCTAACGGAGTGTCTCCGATGACGCTAGTTGTCGCCATTTTCCGGGCATCTCCTCAAACTGGTCGGTTGTACGATGCGAAGATAGGCCAAGGCCGCAAATGCAATGCATCAACGCGACTGCAGTGCGTCATGCTACCTTCCGGCATCCGAGTTCGCTGAGTTCACTCGTCAGTCATCGAGACGTGTTCTCTCCCAACGGAGGCTGAATCCACTGGCTGGTCAATCGTCAAGACACCCGACTTGAACATCAAGAACTCCTCCCCACATTGGGTGGTCACAGGTCGATACCAGAACATGCAGGTAGTTTCTTGAGGCTTATGCACGCCTTGCACCACGGTTCCCAACTACATTGCCCGAGCCTTGGAGATGGCACGTTGGTAACGGGGTTCGCAGCTGGCGGTGGCCTCGGGATCGAGGGCGGCGCAGGCGCGGTCTGGCACCCTGGTGGATGGTGATGGACCTTCGCCGGTTTGGGCGAACGACCGCCAGTGCCCAGGCCCTGTCGACCAATGAAGCGAGCGGGTCAGGATAAGCCGGAACGCCGGCGCCTCCTCCGTCAGGGTTTCGCAGGTCGCGACTGGGTGAGGCTTCCCACACCTCAGCCTTGAACAGCGGGCATTGGACGATACCTGTCGCGATGACGAGTGACGAAACGGAGAGGGCGCGAGCGATCAGAAGGAGCCGGAGTGACCTTCCCGATCTGGCCACGTTTGGGGCGTCACGCAATGGATAGTCCAGAGAGGGTCCTACCCATACCTTCGGCGCGGGCGGATACTAGGGATTGCCTGCATAAGGGAGCGGTGGGGGAGCGTGATGGGGAATCATGAAGGCATGAATCAACTGAGCCTGACGACGGGATCCGAGCGCGGGACCAAGCGGACGACCAAGCAGGTGTTCCTTGGAGGAGATGCTGGCGGTGGTGCCGTGGGATGCCCTGGTCGCCCTGGTCACCCCGCACGCACCTGCCGGG
>CANFGH010000012.1 GCA_947446285.1 Chloroflexota bacterium | reverse complement strand
GTGGGTGCCCGCCGGACCCGGCCGTACCGGCCACAGACGAACGGGAAGGTCGAGCGCTGGTTCCAGACCGTCCTGCGCGAATGCCTGTACCTCCACCCGCTGGCGAGCGAAGACAAGCGTCAACGTGCACTGGACGCCTTCGTGAAGTACCACAACAATGACCGACCGCACCTCGGCATCAAGGGCCTCACCCCCCTCGCTTCCCTGTCAACAACCTTGTGAGAGACAACACCTAGCTCGGTCCTGTTCGGCGGATAGGGTTGCGGCGAATGGCCCCATGGCGCCCGGGCGTTGTTGTGCCAAAGTATTCACTGGAGGTCTCCGATGACCCGCATCCCTGCCTCGTTGATGATTACGAACGTCGTGACCCTTGTGGCAACCCTTGTGCTGAACGGTCTCGCGACTGGGTTGCCGCTGAACGGTCGGACGACTGGCGAAATGTCTGACAGTTTCCCGAACGTCTTCGCACCCGCCGGCTACGTATTCTAAATATGGGGAATCATCTACATTGCCCTGATCACGTTCACGGCGTATCAGGCAACGGCCACGGGAAGGGCGAGTCGGGCGGTGCAACCGATCGGTTGGCGGTTTGCGATCAGTGGTGTCGCAAACTCGGTGTGGATTCTGTTCTGGCACTACGGCATGTTTCCGGCCACGATGGCCTCGATGATTGTTCTTGTCGCATCACTTTGCGTCATCGTCTCGCGCATTGGTTTGCCCAAGAATGCGACGACCAAGGCCGAAAGGTGGATGGTGCACCTTCCCGTCAGCATCTACATCCACTGGATCTCAGTTGCAACGATTGCCAATGCCTCCGTGACGCTTCTAGACCTCGGTTGGGATGGTGGTCCACTTTCATAAGGGACGTGGACAGTCACGCTAATTGCCATTGCCGTTTGCTTGGGCGTCTGGTTCATCGTCCAGCGCGAAGACCTGGCGTACCCTTCGGTACTCATCTGGGCATTCATTGGTATTGCCGTCAAGCAGGTCGAACCGTGGGTCCCTGAGGGCGCAACGATTGCGTCCGGAATCCTCGCGCTTTTTGCCGTGTGGCGGGTCGTGACGTGGCTGACACTGCCACGGTCCACTCAAGGCCGAGACATCGCGCCGGGTGCTGTCACGTCCTGATCCGTCCACTTCATCGGAGGGTTTTCCGTGCCGGGTCGGAACCCCTACCCGTGATGGGAGTCACCGGTTCGCGCCAAGAATGGTGTGCAGGTGACGTAGGAGCCGGAACTCGGTCACTTTTGACACGGCGATCACCTTGCCCCCAACTTCGACAACGGGGATGACAAGGCCGAAACGTTCCACTAAATCTGGGTGGTCCTTGATGTTGACCTCCACGATGTCAAAGGAAACAAGGCGTTGCACGCGTCGCAACGCGGCAAGGGCATCGTGGCAGAGGTGGCAGTCTGGCGCCCCATACAGGACGAGAGTTCGGGACGTTGTGACGTGTTCGGTCACGCGCCAGGTGCCTTGGTCAAGATGGTTTCCAGAGCGTTTGAGAGGACTTCACGGCTCATCGCTCCAGGTTGCACCGCTCGGATGACCCCGGTCCGGTCGATGAAGTAGGTGGATGGCACCCCGATAAGTCGGTACCGGTTTCGCAGGTCCTGCTTGGTATCCAAGGCCACGGGAAAGGTGAAACTCCCGGTAGTGTCGTCGCCGGCTTTCAGGAATTGCGGCACATCGCGCGCGCCGGCTTCGGTATCCAGTGAAACTGCGATTACCACCAGTCCTGCGTCGCGATGCGTCCGGTATGCACGTTCAAGCTCCGGCAATTCTTCCCGGCACGGCGTGCACCACGTCGCCCAGAAGTTCACGACGACGGGTTTGCCACGGTATGAGACCAAGTCAATCGTGCCTCCACCCGCGGCCGGCAATGCGAAGGTCGGCGCCCGCTGACCAACCGATGGCGGTGGTGGCGGTTTCCCATCAAGCCCGGGCAGCGGCAGGGTTGCGGCGTACCCAATGCCTACCACAGCGACTAGGGTTCCCGCGCCGATGGCAACCCTTCGTCTCGTCGTCCGACTGGTACCGACAGCGACCGGTCCGGACGGGTTTTCAGCTTCAATCACCGGCGTGTCAGTCGTCACAGACAAGTTGTACCGCATTGCCAAGCATTCTGATCGGCTTTGTCTGCATGGGGATTTAGGTGCCAAAAGAAAAGGCGCCGGTGATCGCTCACCGGCGCCTTTTGGGTCGTAAGGACTTTCCCGTATTGGTGAGGAGTTAGGTTCGGCTCAATATTCCGGCATCGGCGCTTGGGGCCTTGCAGCCTCAGGAATGTCGGTGATCAGGGCCTCGGTGGTCAGGATCATCGCTGCGATCGACGTCGCGTTCTCGACGGCCGAACGGGTCACCTTGGCCGGGTCAATGATTCCCGCGGCAACCATGTCCTTGTAGGTCTCGTCGACGACATCGAAGCCGATGTTCTTGTTGCCGGTAGCCGCGTGCTGGCGTCGAACATTCTCGATCACCACGGACCCCTCGTAGCCGGCGTTTGCCACGATGGCGCGCATCGGTTCCTCGAGAGCGCGACGCAGCACGCTGACGCCCGTGGCCTCATCCCCCTTGAGGTGGAGGTTGTCAAGGGCCGCAATCGCAGCAAGCAGAGTGACACCACCGCCGGCAACGACACCTTCCTCAATGGCTGCACGTGTCGCGGACAAGGCGTCTTCGACCCGGTGCTTCTTTTCCTTGAGTTCGGTCTCAGTCGCGGCACCCACCTTGATGACGGCCACGCCACCGGAAAGCTTTGCAAGTCGCTCCTGCAGCTTCTCGCGGTCGTAGTCCGAGGTGGTGTCCTCAATCTGCGCCTTGATCTGCTTGATGCGCCCCTGCACTTCGTCGTTGCCGCCATGGCCCTCGACGATTGTGGTGTTTTCCTTGTCACAGACGACACGCCGCGCACGGCCCAGGTCTTCGAGCGTCACACTGTCGAGCTTCCTGCCGAGTTCGTCGGAGATGACAGTGCCGCCGGTGAGGACCGCGATGTCCTTGAGCATTTCCTTGCGACGGTCGCCGTAACCCGGCGCCTTGACCGCGACGACGTTCAGGATGCCGCGCATCTTGTTGACGACGAGCGTGGCAAGGGCCTCGCCTTCGATATCCTCAGCGATAATCACGATCTCCTTGCGCCCGCGCTGGACCAGCTTCTCCAAGAGGGGAAGCAGTTCTTGCACGGACGAAATCTTCGTCTCGGTGATGAGAATGTACGGTTCCTCTACCTCGGCGGTCATGCGATCCGCGTTGGAGACGAAGTAGGGGGAGCTGTAACCGCGGTCGAATTTCATGCCTTCGACGTACTGGACCTCGAACTGGATGCCGCGGCTTTCCTCAACGGTGATGACGCCGTCCTTGCCGACCTTGTCCATGACCTCGCCGAGCAGTGTCCCGATCTCGCGGTCATTCGCAGAAATCGTTGCAATGTTTGCAATCTCGTCACGGCCCTGGATTGGGGTAGCAAGCTCGCGGATGGCGGCCACGACGGCTACTGAGGCCTTGTCGAGGCCACGCTTGAGGATCATCGCGTTGGCACCGGCAGCAACGTTGCGCATGCCCTCGATGACTATGGCCTCAGCGAGAACGGTAGCAGTGGTCGTGCCGTCACCGGCGACATCATTCGTCTTGCTCGCCGCTTCCTTAAGAAGCTGGGCGCCCATGTTTTCGAATGGGTCCTTGAGTTCGATTTCCTTGGCCACGGTCACGCCGTCATGGGTGACCGTCGGTCCGCCGAACTTCTTGCCGAGGGCGACGTTGCGTCCCTTCGGTCCAAGGGTGGTCTTGACAGTGCGGGCAACGATCTCAACGCCCTTGGCGAGGGCACGCCGAGCGTCTTCACGGAAGATGAGTTGCTTGGGCATAGGACTACTCTCCTTGTTCGTGCGGGTGGGTGCCGTGTTTCTGTCTTCGCGACGACGGCCCTGACGGGTGAGGCGCAGCCCCGGGCGGATCAGAGTCGCTGGTTGCCTGCGCCCGAGCCCGGACGCGATTTGCGTTAGCAGTCAACCATCGCGACTGCTAAGCCAGTCTACCAACGGATTAGCAGTCCGTCAATGGGACTGCTAATCCCATCCTGATACGGTGGTATAGTTTTTCTGTTCGCAGCGTCACCCGCAGGCCGTCGCATCTCCCGAAACCGGCGATGTGCCGGAACTTTCCGCAAGGCGGTTCCTCATGTTTGGCCTCCGCAAGAACAATGGTTCCTCAAGCAAGCCGATTGTGACTGAAGAGGCCGTTCTGGCGGCTCTAAGCCGCATCCAGGACCCGGACCTGCGCCGCGACATCGTGGCGCTTGGATTCATCAAGGACTTGGTGATCGAAGGCGGCAAGGTGTCATTCAAGGTCGAGTTGACGACCCCAGCCTGCCCGGTAAAGGGTGAGATGGAGCGTCAGTCCCGAGAGTTTGTCGGGGCAATCCCAGGGGTCGAGCACGTTGATGTGCACATGACCGCTCAGGTTCGCTCCGCGGGCGCAACCGGTCAGCTGATGCCGGGCGTGCGAAACGTGATCGCGATTGCGAGTGGCAAGGGTGGGGTCGGCAAGTCAACGGTGTCCGCGAACCTTGCGGTTGCCTTGGCAATGACTGGCGCCCGGGTCGGCCTGCTTGATGCGGATATCTATGGGCCGTCAATCCCCGGATTGCTTGGCATGAGTGGCAAGCCGGCGGTAAAGCCGATGCCATCGGGGGACCAGATGTTCGAGCCTCCGGTCGCACACGGTGTCAAGGTGATGTCGCTGGGCTTCCTTCTTGATGACCCGAGCCAACCCGTCATCTGGCGCGGGCCCATGGTTGGTTCAGGTATCAGCCAGTTGCTCTCCCAGAGTGATTGGGGTGAACTGGATTACCTGTTGGTGGACTTGCCCCCGGGAACCGGAGACGCGACCCTGACCTTGGCGCAACGCATCCCATTGGCCGGTGTTGTGATCGTGTCGCAGCCGCAGCGGGTGAGCCTAGAGATTGCCATAAAGGCACTGAAGGCGTTCCAGAGCCTTAAGGTTCGCATTCTTGGTGTACTCGAGAACATGAGTACGTTCGTCTGTGACGACTGCGGCAAGGAACACCACATCTTCAGCCATGGTGGCGCACGATTGGCTGCTGAGCAGCTCGAGGTGCCGTTCCTTGGCGACATTCCCCTTTCCCTTGATATCTGCGAAGCGAGTGATGCCGGGACACCGGTGGTGTCGCTGAAGCCGGACTCGGCGCAAGCACAGTCGTTCATGCGCATCGCTGAGGGACTGGCGGCCCAAGTCAGCATCGCCAGTCTGCGTCAACGCACGACAATTCCATTGCGTGCGGTCTAGTTGTCCGTGGCGCGCTTCTTCGTGGAACGAGCGCTTTGGTGTTGGTCTGGTCAATCCGGCACGCAAAATCGCAGCCACCGTGGACTGATTGCCTTACTCATCGGCAACTTCGTGCTGATTGGGGCGTTCGGTGTTCCTGCGCATAGGGCTTACGGCCACGCGCCGCTCCGGTCGAGTGACACGAGCGGGGAATGTTCCCAGCCGGCCGGAGGGGTAGGCGATTGTGATCGCTTCGGGGCGGGGTTGGTTTCGTTTCCGACGGTAGACGTTCGGGCCGAGGTCGCCGAGAACGCTGTCGACCACGCGCGCGGTCTCGGCGGGCATGCGCCACTCGGGACGACCGATGGGATGATCTTTGTCTTTCAGACGCCCGGGTCCCATGCGTTCTGGATGAAAGGCATGACGTTCAATCTGGACATCCTGTGGATTGACGGCGCTGCTGACAGTCTCAAAGTCGTTCACCTTGCGAGTGACGTTCCGGCGTTTCCGACGGAGACTCCGGACGGGCGCTTGCCAATCTACTCACCATCTCGCCCGGCACGGTATGTGCTTGAGGTGAACGCCGGATTTGCCGACGATCACGGAATTACCATTGGGACTCCGGTGACATTCATTCGAGATCTGGAATCCCAGCCTTGACGGAATTCCGTCATAGACCTCTTGACGCTCGCTCGGCATGAGCTCCGGCACGGACGGCAGTGACGATGGCATCAAGGGCGGTTCCAGGACCAAAAACTTCTCGAATTCCGAACGATTTCACTCTCGGGACGTCCGACGGCGGGATAATTCCGCCTGCATACACCGGGATGCCTCCAAGTCCGCGGATACGGAGCGCATCCATGATCCGAGGGAACAGTTCGAGATGCGCACCGGAATGTATTGATAGGCCGATCGCTTCCACGTCCTCTTGCAATGCTGCTTCAGCGATCTGGTCCGGCGTCTGCCGGATGCCGGTATAGATCACTTCCATGCCCGCATCACGCAGGGCGCGCGCCACGATCTTTGCACCTCGGTCGTGACCGTCCAGTCCGGGCTTGGCCACCAGGACACGGATCGGTGTCGCAGTTGCGGATGCCCTTGCGTCAAATTCACTGGTCGTTGGCATCATGATCAATAATCTCGGTCGCGCCAGAGCAATTGGTCGTGTGGGCCCGTCACTTCAACCATACCTTTGCAGAGGTCCAGGCATCGTCGGGAGCGACTACTGGCCAGAAAATGATGGCGGACGCTTTTCAAGAAACGCGGCGACCCCTTCGCGTGCGTCAGCCGTCCCGAATGAGGACACGAACCCCTCGATTTCGGTAGCGAGGCCACCTGCCAACGACATGTCCATGCCTCGACGGATTGCCTCCTTGGCAATCTTCACGGCCAGAGGCGCCGCTGTGGCGAACGCATCTGCAAGCGACGTCGCGGCAGCAAGCGCCTCGCCAGCCACGACGACCGTGTTCGCAAGTCCGATCCGTACCGCCTCTTCGGCGCCCACCGGTCTACCAGTAAGGATCATGTCGGTGGCACGCGAAGGGCCGATGAGCCGGGTCAGCCTCTGGGTTCCTCCCCAGCCCGGAATGATCCCCAGCTTGATCTCGGGCTGTCCGAACCGCGCCGTGTCGCCGGCAATCCGGTAGTCACACGCAAGTGCAAGTTCGCACCCGCCGCCGAATGCGACCCCTTCAATTGCGGCGATCGTTGGCTTAGGACAATCTGCCACGGCATTCATTGTCTGGTGGCCACGCTGGGCGCGTGAGGCCACTTCCGATGCATTCGTGGCTGCACCTAACCACTTGAGGTCTGCTCCGGCCGAAAATGCACGGGGAGTGCCACTTGAAATCACGACGGCGCGTACCGCCGGGTCCAGACCCGCCTCTTGAATGCATGCCGCGAGCGCCTCGAGCGTTCCCTCATCGAGGGCGTTCAGACGGTCCGGTCGATTGAGTGTCAGGAATGCCGTCGCGCCTTCAACTCGCGACAGGACCGGGCCATAATGCCGTTCGGTCAGGGTCATTCGCGGATCTCCCTCAGGCCTCGATCTTTGCAAAATGGGGCTTCCCGTGGGCGCACCCATGGAGGTCGTGGTTGTCAAGGATAGTCGTAGAAGCCACCACCGGATTTCCGTCCGAGGCGACCCGCGTCGACAAGGCGACGGAGCATAGGGCACGGTCGGTACTTCGGATCTCCAAGATCCCGATGGAGGACTTCCATCACGGCAAGGCACACGTCAAGTCCGATCACGTCCGCGAGTTGGAGTGGGCCCATCGGGTGGCCCATGCCGAGCCGCATCACGGTATCGATGTCGTCTCGCGACGCCACACCTTCCATGAGGGCAAACATCGCCTCATTGACGAGCGGCATGAGGAGACGGTTCGCCGCAAATCCCGGTGTATCCAGCACGGTAACCGGTGTCTTCCCAAGGGTGCGCGCGAGGTCTGTGATCACATCAACGGTGGCGTCACTGGTGTGGTGCCCGCGAATGACCTCCACAAGAGCCATTGCTGGTACTGGGTTGAAGAAGTGCATCCCGGCGATCCGTCCGGGGTTGGCGATGCCGGCCGCTATCCGTGTCACACTGATGCTTGAGGTGTTGGTCGCGAGGATTGCATCGGGTCCGAGATGGCTTGCCGCCCGAACGTATGCCTCACGTTTTGCATTGATCTCCTCGACGATCGCCTCGATCATCACGGGAGCCTGGGGCGCATCTTCAAGTTCCGAACGAGTCGAAATCCTCCCCACGATCTCATCGCGCGCCTCTGTGGTCACGTCTCCACGCGCAATTCGGCGTGCAAATCCTGACTCGATGAGACTGAGAGCTCGAGACCGCGCATCGGGTGATGGTTCGACGATGTCGACTGCAATCCCGGCGGTGGCAAGCACTTGGGCAATGCCCCGCCCCATGGTTCCTGCGCCGAGGACTATCACTCGCTCGATGGTCGTCATGAACATGAATCGTCCTGTGCAACCGGTTCGCAACTCATCGCACTGTCCGGGTTGCTTGCGTATGATCGGCGGGCGTCCAGTTACCGTTCGCTGAGCTACGGTCGTTCGACCGCTATGGCAAATGCCTCGCCTCCCCCAAGACACGCACTCGCGATCCCCCGACTTCCGCCACGCCTGATCAACGCGTGAATGAGAGTGGCAAGGATTCGCGAGCCCGATGCCCCAAGGGGATGGCCGAGCGCAATTGCACCGCCATTGACGTTTACTCGGTCTTCATCCCACTGTAGAGCCCGGTTGTCGGCGACCATCTGGGCAGCGTACGCCTCATTGAGTTCGAAGAGGTCGAAGTCGGAAAGCGTGGTGCCGGTCTTCGCGAGCAGGCGGTGAATGGTTGGAACAGGCGCTTCAAAAAGCCATTCCGGAGCCAAGGCAGCGTTCGCGCTTGCAACGTAGTGCGCCAGAGGCGTAACCCCAAGGTCATTGGCGCGATCTGCGCTCATCACCACCAGGGCGCTCGCGCCGTCAGCAAGTTGCGAGGCGTTGCCGGCAGTTACCGACGGTTCGAAGGGTTCATCGCGATGGTTGGTGAATGCCGGGCGCAGCGAGGCAAGGGCCGACGCGGAAGTGTCGCGCCGGGGACATTCGTCGGCGTCAATGAGGACCGCGGGGCTTCCCCGCTTGCCCGCGATGGAGATCGGGACAATCTCATCGCGGAACGCGCCATCGTCAGTCGCCGAGACGGCGCGCTGATGGCTTCGCAAAGCCCAACTGTCCTGAGCTTCACGGGAAACGCCGTCCCGTTTTGCAATCGCCTCGGCTGAATAGCCCACGTGTTCGTCAGCCCATGGTGACCAGAGACCGTCCAGGATCATTGCGTCGCGGAGCGCTGCATCTCCGGCCTTCTGTCCGGTCCGTAGACCCTGAAGCAGGTGGGGAGCGTTGCTCATGCTTTCCATGCCACCTGCAACCATCACGTCGGCTTCACCGAGCATGATCTGCTGGGCGGCAAGTGCGACGGCCATGAGGCCGCTCCCGCATACCTTGTTGATGGTTGCTGCGGGAACCCGATTCGGCAGGCCTGCGTGCAACATCGCCTGGCGCGCCGGAGCCATCCCGAGGCCTGCCTGCAGGACGCTTCCCATGAAAACGCCGTCAACTGACGCGGGGTCGATCCGAGCACGCTCCACCGCACTGCGAATTGCAATTCCGCCAAGTTGAGGTGCCGTGAATGAGGCGAGACTGCCAAGGAACCGTCCGATGGGGGTTCGTACCGCACTTACGATGACGGCGTGTCGAAGGTGTGACTGGCGATTGGTCATGATCGTGCCATCATCGTACCCCGGACGAGTCGGCTTGGGATGGACGGGTCACCCGTTCGTTACACTCTCGGCACTCGGGGAGTAGCTCAGCCCGGTAGAGCGCCACGTTTGGGACGTGGAAGTCGGAGGTTCAAGTCCTCTCTCCCCGACCACAATTATTTGCCACGTCGGTAACTCCAACTCGCTGAGGTTGGCCGAAAACCCAATTCGGCAGCCGTGCTCACCTCACACTTTTGTCCCATCTCCCTTGAACTGTTAGTGGGACGGTGACCCGTTCACTGTGCAGCCTGCACAGTGCTTGTGCCCAAAGATTGGGTAGCCCATACGTGGGTTAGACGGCCCCGCACACCTACGATACCGGTCTGAAGCGAGTTGACCTTTGCGAAATGGTCAAACGGGGCGTCTGTGTGCATGACGGAGTGCACTCGCGTGGGGCGGGGTGGAGTGGGTTCCAAGGTCGGGGCACCTTCGGCGATGGCGCCGACGAGACGCATGAACAGCGACTTCGACGATGGTCGGTAGATGTGGTTGAGCTGTGCGGGACGCCTCAATTTGGGAGTGAGTAAGGCGTTCGTGGCCATATGTGCCGGGTTCGAATTGGTTTCGCCGTCATTAGAACGTCACTCATTGCCGGCTTGGATGAGCGATGATTCTTGAACGTGCCGCAATCTCTCATCCGGGCATCGTGCGTCCGAAGAACGAGGACGCGTATGGTTTCTTGATCCCCGACCGCACGGAGGTTCTCACGGCGCGTGGCGCCTTGTTTTCGGTCGCTGATGGGGTCGGCGGGCTAGCCGCCGGCGAAATAGCGAGTCAGACTGCGGTGACCGTCGTGGCTGACGAGTATTATTCACCACGCGCACCCTTTGGCATAGAGGCCGCTCTCCGGCTCGCAGCCGAAGCGGCTAATCGCAAGGTATACGCGCTGGCGCAGGGATCCGCGCCGGAACTCAGCGGCATGCAAACGACGCTGTCGGCGCTTGTAATCGCCGGTCGTCAGGCATACATCGCGCACGCTGGTGACACGCGGGTCTACCGGTTGCGCCGAGGCACTCTGACGCAACTTACTGCCGATCATTCGGAGGCAGCCGAACTCCTGAGGCTTCGCCTCATTACTGCGGTACAAGCCTCCAACCATCCTCGACGGAGCGTCCTGACGCGGACTTTCGGGGGTTCGCTGCAATTGCGCCCTGACTTCGGCAGGCACGGTGTCGAGGATGGTGATGTCTACCTGTTGTGCTCTGACGGGCTATGGGGTGAAGTTCCCGACGCGGATATTGCCCACGAGCTTGAAGGACCTGTCGACGCGGCTTGCAATCACCTGGTAGCGATGGCGTGCTCACGCGGCGGTAGCGACAATGTGACCGTTCAATGCATCCGGGTCGTCGAGGCTGGTCTGGCAAGGTTGGCCTCCCCCCCGGGGCGTATTGCCCGGCTACTGTCCGGATTGCGTGGAGGCTGACGTGCGGATAATCCGTCGGAGATTTGCACGCTCGGGCCGGAAAGTTCATGGGGAACCTGCTGCCTTGGGCTTCTGGTTACCGATTTTTCGAGTGAGCCCTGGGAGGTGACTATGGACGCACGTGGTTCCGGAGATATCTTGTCAGGCCCATCCCAGTCATCTTCCGAACGAGGCCACTCCTCCACCGTTGCCGACGCCTTGCGCGACGTCACATCTGGGCGGTGCCAATTTGTTGAGTTGCAGTTCACTGATGTCAGTGGCGCTCTCAAGGGGGTTGTCGTCCCTTCGTCACAAATTGCAGACGCGTTGACCTACGGGCACTGGTTCGATGGATCGTCGCTTGAGGGTGGAGCGCGTACGACCGAGACCGACCTTCTGCTCTGGCCGGACCTCAGGACATGGTCGCTTGTTCCATGGGTGCAGGCGGAAGGCATGGCACGTGTGTTGTGCGACATCCGCACTCCCGACGGCGACCCATTCCCCGCGGATCCACGGGCCGTTCTCGCTCGGGCAATCGCTGACGCTGGTGACCTCGGTTTTGAGCTGTTCGTCGCGCCGGAGCTGGAGTTCTTCCTGTTTCAGTCGATGAGCGATGGCCGGCGCCTTCCCGCGGATCGGGCCGGTTACTTCGACCTTGCCAGCGACACCGGCGTCAGAGTTCGTGAAGAGATCGTCAGGTATCTCAACGCCATGAACGTGGCTGTTGATGCATCTCATCATGAGATCGCTCCAGGCCAGCATGAGATCGACTTGCCATTGATGCCCGCAGCGCTGGCTGCGGATGCGATCGTTGCCGTGAAATATGCCGTGAAGGCGGTCGCTCGTCGGCGCGGTCTCGCCCCGACGTTCATGCCGAAGCCACTCGCAGGCGTTGCCGGATCAGGGCTTCACCTCCACCAGGTACTGAGGTCTGCTGACGGTGCCGATGTCTTTTCAGACCCGCTCGACGAACATGGGCTTTCTGTGACGGCCCGCGCGTACATTGCCGGACAACTGGGTCACGCGCGCGCAGCATGTGCAGTGCTTGCGCCTCAGGTGAATTCCTACAAGCGCCTCGGGCGTGGGTTTGACGCGCCTTCAGTTATTGGTTGGAGCCAACGGGCTTCCCAGGCAATGATCCGGGTTCCACGTCCTGGGTTGCCGGGACGCTCTCCCGATGGTCGTGTGCGTCCAATACGGGTTGAACTTCGGTGTGCCGACCCCTCATGCAATCCATATCTGGCGATCGCGGTTGCGCTTGGCGCCGGGCTCGACGGCATCCGGCAGGGGCTTTCCGCGCCAGAACCCCTCGGGATCGTGGAGCATGGGATGCCCGCTGGAAACGTGGACATGCTCCCGGTTTCACTCGGCGAAGCCCTGACCGAGTTGGCTTGGGATGGCGTCGTGCGCGATACGCTCGGCAGCCAGGTCCATGATCGGCTCCTGACGGCTAGCGAGCAAGAGTGGCAGACGTACAAATCACAAGTGACCGAATGGGAGTTCGGCCGCGCATTTGACGCTTCGTAGCCAAATCAAGATGCGCCCTTCGTGTGGCGTTAGCCGAACCGAATTGCGCGCCGATGCTTGACCATGCACGGGAACCGTGCTACCTTTCGTATACACGATAAAGATGACCGTCTTAGTCATCATTGCGGGTCGCAGGAAGCAAGCATCATGGCACTCGAAACCCCGGTCGCTGAAGGCAGTGTGACCGACGCCGTCGCACTCGCGTTGCTGTCACGGTCGCGCACCCGACTGCTTCAGCGCGTTGCCTCGGGTGAACCTGGACTTGCGCAAATCTGGTTCCGGGCCAGTGTCCTGGACCGATATCGAGGCCTTCCCGGTTGCCAACTGGTCCGAACGAACACCGTTGGGCGGGTGCGTGGGGCGGATTGGCGCCTCGATTTTGGTATCTCGGGCGAAGCGACCGGCCAGAAGTCTGAGGTGCTGGTGCACATCTGTGCGCGGGATCTTGGTGAACGGATCCCCGAGGCTGAACGCGTGCACTGGATAAGTCATGCCATCGCATTACCCGCAAGTGTGAACTTCCTCGCCATGCAGGCCACGCGCGGGGCCTGCATTGACGATGGTGACCTGCGTTCCTGGTAAAGCCCGGCGGGTGACACGCTATTCGTGCCACCCCGCCATGCACGGAGGAGTTGACCAATGGCCACCCCGAACGACTACGCCAAACCATCCGCCCTTGTCTCGACCGAATGGGTTGTGGCCCACGGTCATGATGCCCACGTCCGCCTCGTCGAGGTCGATGTTGACGTAACCGCCTATGCGTCAGGACACATCGCCAACGCCGCGGGGTGGAATTGGCAGACCCAGCTTGGCGACACCATCCGCCGTGACATCCCATCCAATGCCTCGTGGGAGTCACTCCTCTCATCGACTGGGATCGCTGCGGAGACGCACATTGTGTTCTACGGTGACAACAACAACTGGTTCGCGGCGTTTGCCTACTGGGTTGCAACCCTGTACGGCCACAAGCACGTCAGCCTCATGAATGGCGGGCGAAAGAAGTGGGAACTCGAGAACCGGCCGTTGGTGACCGAAATACCCCATTTCAATGCAACGACCTATCACGCCCATGATGCCGACCTGTCAATCCGCGCCTTCTCACAGCAGGTACGTGAGTACATTGATGCCCCCGGACGTGCCATGGTCGATGTCCGGTCACCCGCTGAGTACACGGGTCAGGTGATTGCACCTCCAGGCATGTCTGAGACCGCACAGCGCGCCGGCCATATCCCCAGCGCGACCAATGTCCCGTGGGCACAGGCGGCCAACGAGGATGGATCCTTCAAGTCGGCAAGTGAACTCCATGCCCTCTACGGTGGCAAGGGTGTGACGTCTGACAAGGACGTCGTTGCGTATTGCCGGATCGGTGAGCGTTCGAGCCACACGTGGTTCGTGTTGCGTGAGCTCCTCGGCTACAAGAATGTGCGCAACTACGATGGCTCGTGGACCGAATGGGGCAACTTGATCGGTGCACCGATCTCCAACCCCACGGCATCCCACTAATTGGCTCATCTCGGAGTCGGGGACATCCGGGAATGGCTGGTCAGCGTGCAATCGTCTGGCGGGAAACTGCCAGATGATCTTCGCGCGTAACCGACCCCCAGCGGTTGGGGCTTGCCCCCATCATTGTTGGAATGGCGGCTTTCTTGTGGGCCTTCCAACCGTGTGGGACTCCTGAACCTGCCGGGACGCCAGCGCAGAACGCGGTTCAACCGACCATCACGGGTCAAACCGGACTCCCGGCTCTCAGGTCGACCAACCTACGGTCGGAGTTTCGTCAGATCGACCGACCCGCGGGCCAGAACACACCGATCCGGAAGGCCGACGTTCTGGATCGAAGGAAGCTGGACCCAACTTCCGTGCGACCGTGAAAACTGGCCAGTCCAATGGCGAAGTTCCGCCGACGTGAATGGCCCATATCGGTGACGTCCTGACTGACGGCGACGTCACTGTGGTCGGGACCGACCTGCTTTTCCGCCCCGTCGATCTCGGTATTGCAGCAAACGTCTGCCAAACGATTGCTGCTCAGGTCGCGGATCGGGAAGCGATTGCAGTCAATGCCCGAGTTCAAGTGCTCGATGCTAATGGGTGGGTCCTGATAGAGACCAGCGTTTTCTCAGATGCCTCGCCCGATTGCTCCCCACGGGTGCACATCGTTCGCCAAAGGGTGGTTGCGTCGAACTGATCAGGACTGAGGTATTCCCGCAAGCTCCAGCACCGGCCGGAAGCGCGCGCACGCATCGTCGACGTCGACAAGCAGGCCCGCCCGATCAGCTAATCGGAAAAGCTCTGCGAGATGAATGATCGATCGCGCACTCTCCTGGCCGCCGATCATCCGGAAGTGCTTCTGGCGACCATTCACGTACGACAGGAACACGATCCCAGTCTTATATGAGCGAGTCGGCGCGCGGAAAATGTGGCGCGCAAGCGGGACAGTGGGTTCGAAAATCGCGTCATACCGCGCATGGTCTCCTGCATCGAGTGCCGTGAGAGCGGCTGCCGCTGCCGGAGCGATCGCGTCGAAAATGCCGAGAAGCGCATCTGAATGACGGTTCTCATCTCCGGCGATCAACCGGGGGTAGTTGAAGTCGTCACCGGTGTACATCCGAACGCTTGCGGGTAGACGATCACGAAGGTGGATTTCCCACGCATCGTCAAGCAATGACAACTTGATGCCGTCAATCTTGGCCCTGTTCGCGTTGATGACCGCCACGCAACTGTCCATTGCCGCGGGAATGTCACTTGAACCCCAATAGCCCGCGAGCGCGGGGTCGAACATGTCGCCCAGCCAATGAAGGATGACTGGTTGGCGGATCTGTGAAAAGACGTGGTCGTAGACGGAGGCGTAGTCCTCCGGTCCACGCGCACAGGCTGCTAGTGCCCGGCTCGCCATCAGGATCACCCGCCCGCCTTCGCCTTCGACGAATGCACACTGTTCGTCGTACGCGCGCTTCACGTCGGCGATCGTCACTCCCGGGCCAGGTTTCAGGTGATCGGTCCCCGCTCCACACGCGATGCGGTCGATTGCACCGATCGCACGCGCATCTGCAAGCGACCGTCGGATAAGTGCCTGGCTCGCTGCCCAGTCGAGACCCATTCCCCGTTGGGCGGTATCCATTGCCTCCGCAACGGAAAGCCCCAGTGACCAAAGATGGTGGCGGTACGCCATCGTCTCGTCCCAGTCGATGGCTACATCCACGGTTGGGTCCGAAACCGCGGCCAATGGGTTTGACACGACGTGGACCGCAGCATAGGCGACACGCGTCCGCGATGGCGCGAGGGATGCGAGGCGTGGGTCGAATGCCGGAGCATCTCCATGGCCGGCGACGTAGGCGGCAACCGCGCCCGCGGCGTCTGGAAGCTTCAGGGTTGCACGCGTGGTCACAGTTTCGGTTCCTCCGAGTCGCCGACACCCAGCCGCCCGGTGGACGGCCTTACTACTTTCGCCTTAGACGCCGGCAGCCTGTTTGATCTTCTTGAGTTGTTCGGCTTCGGGCATCGACTTGTAATGCGGATCGAGCGGGTAGCACCCGGATGGCAAGCCGTTTCGGGGTGCCGTGGTGCAATCGGAGAACGTTCGGCACACCCTTGTTCGTGCGATGTCGCGCCCGCCGACTGCTTCAGTGATGATCTCCGGGTAGGCAAGGACCATCCGACCTAGTCCAACACTATCCACCCACCCGTTTCGGACGGTCGCCTGTGCGACGTTCGGCAGGAACTCCTGTAAATAGGAGTACCCGGTGCCAACGAACACCATTTCCGGCGGTGCGGTTGCTTTGATCGCCCGAACAACGGCGATCTGACGTGCGACCCCGACCAACGGATCCTCCGGCGGTTGATAGCCATCTGAAGGCGGGAAAGCGGCTGGTCGCTGGATATGGGGCACATAGTAGGGAGAACCGGCGGTCAGGTTGATTAACCTGATGCCGAGGGCGTGACACAGTTCGATGAACTGTCGCGTCTCGGTTAGGTCTGGAACCAGCGGATTGGCCGGGTCATGCCCGAAGCCGAACGGGTAGGTTTCCAGACCGTCAATCCCGACCGGCACTCCAGGGCCGACACGTCCATTCCGAGACCGCGAGGCATCAGGTTCGAACGGCAGGAAATCGAATGCCGACAAGCGGACGCCAAGGCCGATAGGGTTCCCATCAGCGCGGATACCTGACACGATTTCCTGAAGTAGACGGGTGCGGTTTTCAAACGAGCCGCCGAATTCGCCGGAACGGCCCCGGGCACCAAGGAACTCATGCAGCAGGTAGCCGTGGCAGTGCTTGATGTCGACGAAGTCAGCGCCGCACTCCAAGGCGAGCCGCGCCGACTTGACATAATCCAAGATCAGGATCCTTAGTTCTGCGTCGGTGATGATCTGGGAATCGTCAGAGACCCGGAACCGCGCGTCGAGCAACGGATGACGGAACGCAACGCGTGGTTCAAACGCGCCACCAGGAGTGGGTCGGCAATACCGACCTGAATGGGTCAACTGGAAACCGATCACGAGGTCATCCGTCCGCCCATGGGCCTCGGAATGTGCTTCGACGAGTGCATCTCGCACTTCCCGGATGCCTCCGGCATGGGGCTCATCCAGGATCAATTGGTTGGGATTGGCACGACCATCATGACGCACGGCCATGGCTTCACAGCCCCAAATCAGCTTGGCACCGGAACGTCCGAACCGCTGCCAGCGACGACGCACCGCCGGGGTAATGCTTCCATCGGCGGTTCCGTCCCACCCTTACATTGGATGGACGGCAACGCGGTTACCGATGCGCCTTCCATTCCATTCAAGCGACTGCGCTAGGGGAGACAAATCGCCCGTGACCATGGAGTCATCGACTGGCACATCTACGCCAAGGTCCCACAGGTGCGATCTGAAGTCGGACACGGTCTTGATCGAAGCGACCCGCCGGACGGGGTCGGTTGCGCAGATGGGACGCGACGATGGCACACCGGTTGGCAAGCAAATGTCCGTTGGGGCATCGACAACGACGTTCGTGGGAATGGCACGAGATGGCTCTTGGTCGTCTGGTTCCGGGTTGGTCGACGATGTCATGGTCATACTTTAGTGCGCTGCTGACGGGCATGCGCTGTGCGGTCAAGCTACGGATCGAGGCCATCAGGATTGCACACCGCAACATAATGGTAGGAGTTACTGGGCGTTGAATCGAGCATTCCCACGAGCCGTTGCCGTGCGTCACGCGCCGCTGACCGAATGATCCGGGGTCCCGCGCCGAACCCGAGCGATTGCGCCGAATTGCGGAGTGTGTGCCCAGCCTAGCGTTTGCCGCCATGAAACCCGTCTTCCGTGCCACCGTACACTCACGGTGTCATGTCCACCTTCTGGGAGCCGCCGCCACTCCTCGCCATCGGTGCTGTCGTTGGGAGCGTGATCCTTGCGTACGCGGTCGGCTTTGCAACTGCCCCGGCGCCAGCTACCGATGACGCCCCCGGCAATGGCGAGCATTCGGGGGGTGACCTACAGGACGAGCTTGGCCCCTCATATGTGGGTAAGCAGGGTATCTCCCACGCTGAGGATCAGGCGGTCGAAGTGCAAACTGATCCTATTCCGGCGGATACCGATCCGCATTCAGCGACAAAGTCGTGAATTGGCGTCTCTGGAAGGGGATCCCTTGACCGGATCACGTGCAGGCGTTGAACCCGTTGATGACGACCGTTACCGGGTTCGTTTCGGCAAGGCAATCGAGGCAGAAGTCGCGTTGATGTACTTCGGGTTCTATCCGGATGTCCGCCTTTTCTGGAAGGATGGACGCGTGGTCTCCGTCGTGGCGCCCTCCCGGATTTACGAGCAGATCCTCGCCGACTTCGGCGGTGATGACACGGATTCCCCTGACGCCTCTGAACGGATCAACCGCGCCGTCCTTGATGATCACGAGTGACTGCCACCAGTCACTTTCTCAAGCCAGCGACTGGTGGAAGGGCGCAATCTAAATACGACTTTCGACGTTCACTGGCAGACCCGACTTTGCCGAAGCAAGGCCCGCAAGGAGGACTTCGGTCACGTGCCGAGCGAACTGCGCATTCGACACGGGGGGCTGATGCCCGGCCGTAATGCAGTCGATCAGATGTTGGTGAACATTGCCGGTGGCGAACGGTGCCACATCGACAGCTGATGGTGTCGCCGGAATGTCCTCGCGCGTGTAGGAGCCGGGGGTCCACTTCGTGAGCGGGTTCCCGGCATGACCCGGAGCCACGAGCTTGCCTTGGGTTCCATGGATGTGAAGGAAGTTGGTGCGCGCGGGGTCGCACCATCCGGTCTCCATCGTACCGAGGGCACCACTCGTGAACTCAAGCAGGAGGGTGGCCGTGTCTTCAAGTTGGGTTGGCTTGTCAAAGGTTGAGGCGCGTCCGAACACACGCCCGACAGCCCCCCCAACTGCAATCAACTGGGATGTTGCGTAAACGCCCATGTCAAATAAGGCACCTACGGACGCTTGAGCAGCATCGAAGAACCAGAGATCCTTGCCGGTTTCCTCAAAAGCGTCGCGAACTTCCGAGTAATACACCTCAGGTCCACCGTGTGATGAGCGACCGCTTGCACCCGATACCCGGCCAATCGCGCCCGTTGCAATTTGATCCCGTGCAGCGTAAACGGCCCCCGCAAAGTGTGGCATTGCCAAGGTCACGACGCCCCGGGTAAAGGCGGCGTCCGCAGCTTCGACGAAGTGGTGGGCGTCATCGAGTTGATCACAAAGCGGCTTCTGCATCAGAAGGTGCTTGCCTGCAGAGAGCACCGCCAACCCGGCAGACACGTGCATCGGGTGAGGCAGGGCAACGATAACTGCATCAATTTCAGGGTCATTCACCACGTCGTGCCAATCATGGGACCAGTGAGGGATTGACCACCTGTCCGCGAGGATCCGCAAACGGGCTTCCGACCGACCAGTGATGCGCTTGACGGTCGCGTTCGGCATGTCGTGGATCTGGGGAAGATGGAGCTTGTTTGCGATCCCGCCTGCGCCAATGATGCCGAATGTGACCAAGATCCTTCTCCTGTTGTCATTCTCTGCGCTGGATTCGCCAGCACCTGCAAGCAACCCATGGCCGTTACGCAGGGTCCGAGCACTAGCATACTTCGGCCCTACACGGGGGTAATGGTGACTTTGGAACTCGACGCAACCTGCTTGAACAACGTCGCATCCCCGACGATTTTGCCCACGATGTTCACCGGCGATGCAGGCCGGATCTCATCCCCGCGGCTCATTGGGGTCGGGCCGTAGAAGATGCAGAATGCGTTGCCAGGCGGCCAGTACCCAAGATCGCCGAGACCTACGGTTGCCTTTGCATTCTCCTCGTTACGGTGAACCGGAATGGCGAAGTAGATCTCGTCGCCCCAAATGTTGGCGCGGGCCGAGATTGGCAACGCATCCCAGATTTCAGATGCCGTTGCCGTGTCGTTCAGCGTCGCGTCCATCGTCACGTTGCCTGCGGCGATGCGAATGGTTCGTGGCATGGTGGGTCCCTGGTGTCATTGATCCATGAGGTAACGTCACCGAAACCCCATGGAGACTAGAAACATGCATTGCTCGCTCGCCAGAATCAGGCGAGGCCCTGGGCGACAACCGCGTCCTTGTTCACAGGGGTCTTCGGCGCCTTGTGCGTCAGTACATTGATGATGTTGTCAGCGGCGAGTTCGCTCATGTTATCTCGCGTCTGCATCGAAGCACTCGCGATGTGGGGCACGATCAGGCAGTTTTCCA
Organism: Chloroflexota bacterium; assembly: GCA_947446285.1. Classification (GTDB taxonomy): domain Bacteria; phylum Chloroflexota; class UBA11872; order UBA12225; family UBA12225; genus UBA12225. The sequence goes on along the minus strand of CANFGH010000012.1, from coordinate 27,675 downwards.
GGGACAGCAATGGATCGTCCATGTGGATCGGTTCTGGCGAAGTCACGTCCAGACCCGCCGCCCAAATCGTCCCAGTGTGCAACGCGTCGTAAAGCGCCTTCGGGTCGACGATCGGGCCACGCGCACTATTGATGAGAATGGCCGTGGACTTCATCATTTTGAGACGGTCGGCGTTGATCAGGTGATGCGTCTCCGGCATGTAGGGCGTGTGGACGCTCACGAAGTCGGCTTGGTGGAGGACTTCCTCTACCGAACTGGCATAGTGGTAGCCGTATTTCTCTTCAAGATCCTGACGTCGGTACGCGTCGTAGTAGACGACCTTCATGTCAAATCCCGTGGCCCGGCGGGCCATTGCGGCACCAATCCTGCCAACACCGATTAGCCCGAGAGTCGCGTGATGGATGTCCTGTCCCCGGAACAAGAGGGGTCCCCACGTGGTCCATTTACCATCGTGCACATATTTCTGCGCCTGTGGAAGCATGCGGGCGGTAGACATCAAGAGCGCCCACGCGAGGTCAGCGGTCGTATCGGTGAGGACGTCCGGAGTGTTCGTGCCGATGACGTGCCGTTTGGTCATTTCACTGACCACGAAGTTGTCGAACCCGACCGCCAGATTGGCAACCACTTTGAGTTGGGAACCCGCGGCGTCAAGAAGGTCTGCGTCGATGCGTTCGGTCAGGAGCGACAGCACGGCGTCAGCCCCGCGAACCTTCTCCAAAAGCGTGGCACGCGGGATGACGTCGTCGGAATGCCATTGGTCAATTTCCCACCCGGTCTCCCGCAACTTGGCTGGCCCGATGTCGGGGATGTTCCGTGTAATGAAGACTTTCATGTGATGCCATTCTCCTTCGGATAGGTGCATGACTGCCGCGTGGGCGTGAATACGGCTGTCGGACGAATTGCTTTCGGTAACTTACTTGACCAAGCGTGTTGCGTGCTTCGCAGCACTCGCGTGGCACCGCCGCCGAGGATGATGGAACCACGAAAAACGAGGTCAAACTCGGAAACTAGCGGTTTTCCGCTTCATTTGCACGCTGCCGACAGTCCCTGGGCTTGTTCTCGACGGGTGTGCGGTCGTGGCTTCTTCACCGGGCGAAACGGTGCAATCGTTACCAGGCAAGCGTTTGCTGGGTTCGCACTTCAGAGTGGCACGGTGCCGAAATAGCGGTCACCAAAATCGCCAAGTCCCGGCATGATGTATTTCTGATCATTTAGGCCACGGTCGAGGGTTGCGATGTAGATCGCGCAGTCCGGCATCCGTTCGTGAACCGCACGAACTCCTTCTGGCGCGGCGACCGCGCAGATGAGGCGGAGATCGCGGGCGCCATCAGCCTTGGCAATCTCCAGGCTCGCCAACGCCGATCCGCCCGTGGCAAGCATCGGCTCGAGGATCATCACGGCGGCCTGATCGATCGGTGTGGGCAATTTACGGTAGTACCCACGGGGGATTGCGGTGCGCTCATCGCGTTCGAGACCCACGAACCCGACCCGCGCATCAGGGAACATGTCCGTGGCGGTATCAAGCATCGCAAGTCCAGACCGGAGCACAGGCACTAGGACGATCGGGCGTCCTATCCGGTTGACCGTCGTAGTCTCAAGGGGTGTCACAACACTCGTACTAATCAAGGGAAGGTCACGCGTCGCCTCGAAAAGCAGGAGTTGGGTGAGCAAGCGCGCTGCGCGACGAAACTCCGCCGTAGTGGTTTCGATGTCTCGTAGCCGAGAGAGGCAGTCTTCGATCAATGGATGTGCCACTACTGTCAGGCGTGGCTTGGTCTGCCCTGTCGCGTTCACAAGATCAGGATACTGGTGAACCGCCGCCGGGTGGCTTCATGTGCCGTGGTGACCCGTCCCGGGCAACCTCTGAAAAAGCGCGATGCGAACCCCATCGGGGTCGAGGCAATACACGTTTCGCGCCCCGGCATTCACCCCGGAGGTCAATGTCACCGGTTCAGAGAGGAAGTGGACACCAAGGCCGGTCAGGTGGGTGTAGACCGCCTCGAGATCAGTGACGTCAAAGGTGAGGTGAATAGCTCCTGGGTTGGCTGTCTGGACATCGAGGGGTTGACCATGCGGTTCGAGAACCTCGATCAATTCGAGCACTGGATCGGTGGTCCCGCGTGGACGAAGGAACGCCATGCGAATGTGGGTCCGTTCATACCCCAGGATGAGACCAAGGTCCGCGCTGTCACGTTCCTGTCGCCCGAGGAGTTCGAATCCAAGGAGTTTTTGGTAAAAGTGGAGGCTGTTCTCGAGGTTTCGTACGGTAATCCCGATATGGTTCCAACCACCAATCGCGGGGGCGAACTCCGACTGGTTTCCTTGCATTTCGTCGGCATTCTAACCGGTTATTTGCGTTCGCTCTTTACTAACTTGTCTCCCGCACCACAAGGCCTCGCTCCGCATTGGGAGCGTGATGACCTTTGCACTGTGAGTGCCGCATCGTGAGCTTGCGGACGTCCCTTCTCAGCCTTGCGCTGACAATCATGGTGACGGCACCGATTTGGCTAGTCGGATACGTCGTTCGCCCGAACCTCTGGGAAACTGACGACGGGAGCCCCCATCTGTTTCGCACTCTTGTGTTGATGGAGGCGCAGTCACGCAATTTCAGCTTCCCTCGCTGGGTTCCAGACTTTTTTCTGGGCTACGGATACCCGGTCTTCAATTACTACGCGTCACTGACATACGGTGTCGTTTCGGTAATGGCTCGGCTCGGCGTCCCGGTCTACTCAGCGTTCGAAGCTCTTGGAGCGATGGGTGTGATCTTTGGGGCCTTTGGCGTGTCCGCGTGTGTCCGGGCGTTCTGGCCAGTCTCATCCGGCAAGAGGGGGTCACTCGCCGGAGTTGCTGGCGGTCTGGTCTACGTCGCGGCTCCGTACCCGTTCGTGACAAACCTCCACGTACGGGGTGACCTGCCAGAAGCCATCTGCCTTGCACTTCTTCCGTGGTTCATCTTGTCCATTCATGGAGCGTGTCACGTTTGGTCAGCATCCTCGCCGAGATTCGGTTTGTTCGCCGGGTTTTTAGGAACACTGCTGCTCTTGACCCATTCTCTGAGCGCCGTCATGGCGGCTGGTTGCGCGGTCGCATGGGTCATCTGCCAACTCGTCATCACGCCTCATCGGGCAAAGGCAACGTCGTTCCAACTCGCACTCGGTGGTGTGCTTGCACTTGGTTTGACTGCGTTCGCGACCGGACCGATGCTTCTCGAGCGGGATGCGGTCCAAGTGGATGTAATCAAGTTCCCTGTCACAGGCATCCTTGAGATGTTGTCAGCGCCGTTCGGCGTTGGAAGCACAATTGCACGCCCGGAACGATCACCCTATGGTTTCGAATTAAGTGCCGTCGATTGGCAGTTTGTGGTTCGATACCCGTGGGGGCCTCCTGGGTGGGACGGTCCGGTCAAACCCGGTGCCGTCCAGATTGCAATTTTGGCGTTGGCATCCCTGGGTACGTTCGCTTGGTGTGTTGGTCGGTTTCGGACTTCAACCAGAATGGATGGGGGCGCCGAACCGGATTACCCGCCAGTGTCACAGTCAGAACTAGGCGCGCTTGCAGGAGCTGCAAGCCTGACCGCGATCACTTGGTTCCTGAACACGAATTGGTCAGCGCATGTCTGGCTCTCAATTGATGCGCTCAGATGGCTTCAATTCCCGTCGCGTCTCTATGGCCCTTTTTCAATGGGCGTCGGACTTCTCGTCGGATGTGCGATATCCCGTGCACCCTTTCGATTGGCATTGTCGGCATTCGGTGCACTGGCTGCTGGGTGTGCATTGATCGCAAGCACGCTAACTGGGGTGCCATTCCCATTTCCTGGGGCGGTTCCCCAGCCGGTAAGTCGCGCAAGTCTTGTGGAGGCCGAGTACGCAAGGGATACGTGGGCGGGAAGAGTGACCTCTAGTGGGGAGTTCACGCCGCGAATGTTTGACGTCGCAGCGACACAACGGGAAGCAGACACCCGTCTCGGGTTGATTGGCCGGCCTCGGGGCAATCACGTGCTTGATTGGCAGTATCCACCTGCCGGCTGGTTAGGTGGCGCGGCTCTGATATATGAAGGGGAGGCGCGAATTACGTCACTTCGATCACGTGGACTGATCAACGAAATTGAAGTAGACGTTGAAAGTGACGGCGCGACCATCGCGTGGCATCAACTGGATTTCCCAGGCTGGCGCGCGTTAGTGGATGGGGTCCAGGTTCAAATCCGTACCCCGGCGTACCGGGCTGACGAGGATGCGACCCTCGGGTTCCAATTGGTAGACGTCCCTCGAGGGCGTCACACGGTCACAACCGTATTTGGTTCCACAACGGTGCGGATTGCGGGCGACGGGATTACTTTTGCTACCACCGCCGCTCTCGCAGGTTTGCTGGCGGCACAGTTGAGCCGTACAAAAACCCGCTCATTCCCCCAGTTTGCTGGTCTTTTCGGGTCGATTGTGATTGCGGTGCTTGCAGGTGGGCAGCTGGGGTCCGAGATTTCTAATCAGTACACCCGTCGCCTGGTCGAGGACGCACCTAATCGGATCGTCATTGACGTCGCTGAGGCCGTGAGTTCTGGTCAGGCCCGTCTGTCGTCACCAACGGGGTCGCGTCTTGCCTCCGATGCATTCCTCAATGTTGGGTTCATGCAGATCGGCGTTTCTGACATGGTTGGGGAGGCGATCGATACACGTGCGCATGGTGGACGCCGGAGGCGATGGTTGTTCATGCATCCGCCATCGCGTGTAACGGTGACGTTTGCCGTTCGAGAGAGTGGAACGGTTTTCCAATCCGGGGTCGGTCTCAGGCCAGATGCTTGGCTGACCGATTATGGCGACGGGATGGTTTTCACTGTCGAAGTTACCCCAACCGGCGGTCAATCGGTGACGCGGTCCGGTGGTCAACGGTGCTCGCTTCGGGTCAACCCGAGGGCGCTTGAGGACGAGCGACGCTGGATTGATTTTCGCGTCCCGCTCGATCGCTGGGTTGGAAAGACGGTGGACCTCACGCTCCTCACGGGACCGGTTGAGGATGTGCGAAATGACTGGGGCGGTTGGGGGAACCCGGTGGTTGCGGTTGATACGTCAATCAGGCGCCCTGCCAACGGTCCGCGCCCGCCCGCGTCGGTGGTTCCCAATCCAGACACTGGATGCGCGCCAGAGAACGGCTAGTCATTCGCCAGCGTAACCCGAGACAGTACTTAATCCCTGAGCTTCCCCAGTGAGCTGGCGGGAGACTGTCGCGTACCTGTAGCCCCACGTGGCACGGTCTCCGGTGGTCACCGTGGCTACCCACCATTCGATCCCATCGCCAAGCGACTGCTTCGTCAACTTGCCTGGCTGTTCGGCGGTGTTCTGATCGAGGTCTGGAAAGACGATCGCGGTGATCCCGACAGGAACCATCAGGGATTGACGTCGTTCCCAGTACCGGCTCGTGTCGGTTCCGATGCCAGCCACCGCGACGTTGAAGAGGAGTTCGTGGTGATACCCCGGCAGGTAGTAGCGATACTGCCGGGACCGGTCATATGCCACCAGCAGGGTTGAGGACGGGACGAAGTCGCGTCGGAGCGCCGAGACTGTGTGGTCAAGGGTGCGGTCGATATCCCTGATTTCGTGCAGTCGCCCTTCACCAGGACCGATGAGAAAGAGACCCGCGTTGATCGTGCAAGTCACCGTCAGGAGCACACACGTTGCCACTATGTTGCGAACGTGCGCCCGAGGCTGCCCTAACGCCACGAATAGGTCTGCGACGAGGTCGCGCGTCCCGGCTGCAACAAGCAGGCATGCAGGTGGCAGGAACGTCAGGATGTATCCGGGATTTCCCAAGTGGACCAAAACGTAGAAGGCCAGAGGTGGTGCGAGCCAGATAGCAACGAAGCGGGTTGCGGGATCGCTCGCCAAACGCGATGGTCGGAAGCGCACGCCTAGGTCCAGTACCAAGAGCACAATTGCCGGACCAAGTCCCGCGTACGTGAAATTCACTAGAGCGCGCAGGTTCTCCAAGACTCCGAGCAGCTGCTTGCCGAAACCCGACGTCGACTGGATGAAGTAGGCGTAATAGCCACCGGTCGCTTGCTGATACACCTCCCATCCACCAGTTGCGATGACCATCGGCACGTACCAGGCTGCGATCACGGCACCACCAATGCTTCCCGCTGCTACTAAGGTTCCGAGCCTCGTACGCCAATCCGATAGGTGACTGAGGATTGCCCAAAGCAGAACTGGTGCGAGGAATGGAGTGACTTCACTTCGATAACCCGAACCGATCCCTAAAACGACGGCACCGACGATCGCCCACCGCCTGGCCTGGCGTTTGTCCGAGGCCACTCGAAGACAGACCCAGGCTCCCGACGTCGAGAATGCCGCGAGGAGCGCGTAGGGGTACGCAACCTCACCTTGGCCCCAGAACAGGGCTGACGTGGCAAGGACGCAACCTGCAAGAACCCCGGTCGTGCGGTCGAAGAGACGCGCCCCAACCAGGACAAGCATCGTCACCGCGATGCCGCTCGCGACAATACTCAAGGTGACGTAGCTTGCGTTCGCGTCACCGATGACCAGTCGCAACATCCACGCCGTTGCGACGTACAGCGGATACCCAGGTGGTTGGGGTTGATGGAAGGCAACGTTATATTGATCAAGGGCGAGTGCGTAATTCGCACTGTCCCAAGCAAAGAGGTACTCGCTTCGGAATGGAATGCGTGAAACTGCAGTAACGAGTCCCATCGCGAGTGCGACGAAGCCAATCACTTGGTCACCGGACGGCCGATCATGGTCGCCGTGAGGCAAGCCAGAATTGGATTGGCCGCTACGTTCGGGGCTCGCCATCGCGCCTAGAACGGGATTCAAGGGCATCACGTTGCCTGTGGGAGGTCGCATCGAAGCAAACGTCATCGGATACGACCAATCTTCACCCGGATCGGGCCAGCGAACCCAGATTAGTAGTTGGTCGATGGTGACCGAGGAACCAACCTCACCGTCCTGATTGCGCCTGCCCGCGTTGGTAATCTCCTACTGCAATGACCGCTGTTCACTGCCTCATGGTCACCGTGCGCGGCGACGACCCTCGCGGTCGCGCCCTCCTCGCCGACGCCCACGCGATGGGGTACCCCGCTTTGCAGTCGGCAACGATCAGTGATCTTATTTTCTTTCGTGGAACTCTCGTTTCTGATGTCCGCGATGACCTAGTGAGCATCCTGGTTGATCCACTCCTTCAGTCATCCACGTGGTCTCGCAGCGGCGGGGTCACGAGTGACACTTCCCTGATGGTCGAGTCCGTGCTTCACGCTGGGGTCACGGATGCGGTCGCAGAACAGCTGCTTCGGGTTGCAAGACGCAAGGGGTGGCCGGCCCACGGGGTAGCAACTGGCCGGCGGATCGAACTGCGGGGAGAAATTCCCCACAGTTTGCGAGAGACACTTATCCGGCGGTTGCTCGTCAACCCCGTAATCGAGCACTGGGTTATTGACAGTCTCGTCGAACCTGTTTTCGCTCAGGGTTCAGCCGAGACGGTCGAGGTTTTTGGCGAATCCTTCGTTTCGGGAGATTCTTTCCCACCGGTAATTCGAGCAGTCCAATCTGTCCACGTGACCTACCCGGTTCACCTTCCCGTTCGTACTGATTCCGATCTTGAAGCGCTTAACCGTGCGCGCGGAATGGCGCTCGACCCGGCTGAACTCGAGGCGGTACGGGCTTACTATGCTGTTCACGGTGGTGTAGCGCCCGACATCGAACTCGAGATGATCGCGCAAACGTGGTCTGAACACTGCGCCCACAAGACGTTTCGGGCGAGGATCACCAGCACGACAGGCGAGGAAATTGTCCCGCTCCTCGACCAGCTTCGTCGCGCGACGGCCCAAATCGATGCGCCGTATGTCGTGAGTGCGTTCGTTGGTAACGCTGGAATCCTCCAATTCACTCCCGGCACGACGTTCGCCGTAAAGTGCGAGACCCATAATCATCCCAGTGCCGTGGAGCCCTTTGGGGGTGCGAATACAGGTGTCGGCGGTGTCATCAGGGATGTCCTCGGAGCATCGCATCGACCAATCGCGTGTACCGACATCCTGTGCTTCGGACCAGCAGATACGGCAGATGCACTGCTGCCAGATGGGGTAATCCATCCCCGACGTGTGCGCTCAGGTGTGGTCGCAGGCATCGCTGACTACGGAAACAAGATTGGCCTTCCGACCCTTGCCGGCGCGGTCCTCTATGACCCCGGGTACGTCGCCAACCCGCTTGTTTTCGCGGGGTGCGTCGGAATGGCCAATTCCCCGTACGTGGCGGAACGGCCACTTCCGGGTGACCGGATTGTCGTTCTCGGCGGGGCCACCGGCCGTGACGGCATTCGAGGGGCGACCTTTTCCTCGGCAACAATGGATGCGACCACTGGAGATGTAGCGGGCGCAAGTGTGCAGATTGGTGACCCGATTACTGAGAAGCTCCTTGTGGACCTGTTGGCCGATGGACGCCATCTCTACCGGTCCATAACCGACTGCGGTGCGGGAGGACTTTCGTCGGCCATTGGCGAGATGGCCGAGGGTGTCGGCGCCGATGTAGACCTCGATGGATTGCCAATGAAGTACCCCGGCCTCGCACCGTGGGAGGTTTGGCTGTCAGAGGCGCAAGAACGGATGGTGGTGGCGACCGCCGATCCGAGGCCATTGTCAGAAGCCTGTGAGCGCCTTGGGATCCATTGCACCGATGTTGGCGTCTTTACTGGCTCTGGTCGCCTCGTAGTTCGCTCATCCGGGCATCCGATTGTTGACATCGACACAGGGTTCCTGCATGACGGACGTCCAACCCGAAATATGGTTGCCAGGCTGCCTCAACCGGCTCGCATCGCGGCATTTTCCGAGGAGCGATCCGATCCCTCGGGACGCCCGGGCGCCTCGTCATCGTCTCAGCCCATGAACGTCACCGAGCTCGAAGCGATACTGCTCGAGCTGCTTGCCCATCCGAATATTGCGTGCAAGGCATCGGTGATCCGTCGGTACGACCACGAGATTCGCGGCGCGACACTTGTCCGGCCGCTTGTTGGTGAGCCCATTGGTGGGCACGTCATTGGTCACGCCGATGGAACGGTCATTGCCGAACCGCTAGCGCCGAACGGACTCGCGCTTGGCATTGGCGTCAATCCGTGGTTTGGAATGACTGACCCGGAGCGGATGGGACAGGCGGTCGTGGATGAAGCTGTCCGGAACGTCGTCGCTTGCGGTGGGGATCCTGACCAGGTTGCGTTGCTTGACAATTTTTCCTGGGGTGACCCGCGTCGCGAGGAGACCCTTGGTGACCTTGTCGCGACGGTGGCTGGCGCTTGCGAAGCAGCTGTCGCATTTGGCGCACCCTTCGTATCAGGCAAGGACTCCCTTAATAATGAATACTTGGGAAAGGATGGAAAACGTCATGCGGTCCCGCCAACCCTGGTAATCACCGCGGTAGCGCACGTGCCCGAGGCATCGCGAACCATAACGCCGGATCTCAAGGCTGTGGGCAACGCCCTGTTGGTGGTCGGCATGACGCCAGTTGCACTGGGTGGGACGCACGTCGCGATGGTGCGCGACGTCTCGCTTTCGTCGGTTCCTCCCTTTGATCACTCGGCACCATCGCGGTACCGGAGGCTTCACGCTGCGATCCGTGACGGTCATGTTGTTTCGTGTCACGACATAAGCGAGGGGGGCTTCGCCGTCGCCCTCGCTGAGATGGCGATTGCTGGGAACGTCGGTTTCAACATACACACCGCGCCTCCCACTTTCCGAGCGGACGCGCGCGATGACCAAAGGGATGCGTCTGAAATGGAGGTCCTTTTCGGCGAGGGGAACGGGCGGTTCATCATTGAGGTGGAACAACGTCATGTTGGTGCAGTTGTCGCAAGCCTGAGTGGCGAGGCGTCGGTCATTGGCACCGTTTCCGCTGATGAAATTGCTCGGTTTCCCGTTTTCGGCGCTGAACGCATGGCCGTCCCAGTGGCAGCGCTCCGTCAGGCGTGGGCGGGGCGTCCGTGAGCCGCCGACCCGAAGCGGCGGTCCTCACCGCACCCGGAACCAATCGTGACCCCGACGCATGTCTGGCGCTTGAACTGGCCGGTGCCAATCCGGTCGTGATCCCTGTCGCGTCTTTGCTCGACGTTCGGTCGAGATTGTCTGACTGTGACATGATCGTGATACCCGGAGGATTTTCTTACGCGGACGCCCTTGGTGCAGGACGCCTGTTCGCGACCGAACTCGATCACGTTCTCGGTGACCACCTTTCCGTCGCAGCTGCCGAACGTCGTCCGCTGATCGGCATCTGCAACGGGTTCCAGACGCTCGTGAGATTGGGTATCTGGACCCGCGAGGGATACCGATTGGCGCTGGGACACAATGCCGACGGGGTATTCACCTGCGAATGGGTCAACCTTGTGCCAGACCCGATGACGCGGTGCATATGGACGGATGGCCTTGAAGGGGAAGTTTCATGCCCCGTCGCACACGGAGAGGGTCGCATAGTTTGCGACGATGCGACCTTGATGTCATTGTCGGGAACCGGTCGGGTTGCTCTTCGATACGTGCGGAATCCGAACGGGTCGCGAGGCGATATTGCAGGGTTGACTGATGCCACGGGGTTCATCCTTGGGCTGATGCCTCATCCAGAGAACCACGTGGTGGCGAGGCAGCATCCTGGCGTTCGACGTGGGATTGGTGGGGGACTTGGACTTCGGATCTTCGAGAATGGAGTGCGCCATGCCGGACGCTGAATCGTCACCACCGATTACAGAACTTTCACGACATCCGGCAGGGCTTACGCCGGAGTTCGGGTGTGACGACATCCGCCTTGAGCTGCCTGGACGGAGGGTGGGCAAGGTTCGGGTTTCATACGCACTTCCCGATGGCCTTCGCTTGTTCGTGACGACGGACCGGTTGTCCGCATTTGATCGCGTAGTTGCCGTAGTGCCGTATAAGGGTCAGATACTCAATCAATTGGCAGCCTGGTGGTTTGATCACACTCGAGGGATTGTCGCCAATCATGTGGTTTCTGTCCCGGATCCGAACGCCACCGTAGGCCTTGAGGCGCGACCACTGCCAGTAGAGGTAGTCGTCCGAGGTGTGATCACGGGCAACACATCTACTTCGCTATGGCGTCAATACGATGATGGCGCAAGGGTCATTTACGGGCATGCGTTCCCGGATGGACTGCGCAAGAATACGCGCCTGCCCACGGCCATCATCACGCCTACCACGAAGGGGGAAGCTGGCGCACACGACGAACCACTCACGAGCGCCGAGGTGGTTGAGCGGGGATTGGTTGGGTCAGCAATCTGGACCCAGATGCAGATGGTAGCGCTGGCATTGTTCGCCTTCGGGCAACGGATTGCGGACAGTGCAGGGTTAATCCTTGCTGACACGAAGTATGAGTTTGGCATCGCGCCTGATGGATCTCTCCTGCTGATTGATGAATTGCACACCCCAGACTCGTCGCGCTACTGGGAAGTCTCGTCGTACGAAGACAGGGTTGGGCGGGGCATGGAACCCGAAAGTCTCGACAAGGAACCGGTCAGGCTTGCATTGGATGCGTTGGGGTACCGTGGCAACGGAGCGCCCCCGGTCCTTGGCCACGACGTGCTAGACGCAACCACGAACCGGTACATCGCGGCGTATGAACGGATCACTGGCACCACGTTCGTAGCCGGTTCCTACCCAGTCGAGGAGCGCGTGATGGCAGCGCTCAATCGCGAGGGATTGCTAAGCAGTCAGTCTAGGAGTGTGCAGGAATGAAACCGCTCGTCGTGATCCTCATGGGTTCGCCGGCCGACCGGGAACACTCCGACCGGATTGCCGATGCGTGCGGTCGTTTCGGTATTGAGCCAGTGGTGCGGATTGGGTCGGCGCACCGTACGCCAGAGCATGTGCTTGGCCTTCTTCGCGCTTACGATGCGGACCCGCGTCCGAAGGTGTTCATCACTGTTGCTGGACGATCCAATGCCCTGTCGGGCTTCACCGATCCGTCGGTCCTCGCTCCGGTTATCGCGTGCCCTCCCCCGGGAGACCACGTGGATCTGTGGAGCAGCCTCAGGATGCCCCCGGGCGTCGGATGCGCAACGGTCTTGGAGCCACTCAACGCGGCATTGATGGCTGCCAAGATATTCGCAGTCACGGATCACGAAGTTGCCGGCTTGGTGAAGTCGTATCAGGCATCGCAGCGCACACGGATCCTTGAAGCTGACCATGAGGTGTCCGGATGACGGGACGCTTCTCGGCGGGTGCGCCCGTCCCGACAGACGATCGTCCGAATGAAGAATGCGGGGTCATCGGAGTGACCTCGCCATCCGAAGAGGTCGGGGAACTCGTCTTCTTCGGACTGTTCGCGCTTCAGCACCGGGGACAGGAAGCTGCCGGTATTGCGGTCTCGGACGGCGTGCAAGCGCGATTGCATAAGGCCGACGGGCTGGTCGGTCAGGTATTCACCCCCGCCGCAATGTCGCCACTCCAGGGCATGAACGGGATCGGCCACACGCGGTACTCCACGACCGGTGGGGTCGGGACACGAAACGCGCAACCCTTCCTTGTAGAGACGGTCCATGGGCCATTGGCTGTCGCGCATAACGGCAACCTCGTCAACGCCGGCGAACTGCGCACGGAACTTCTGACCCGTGGGTTCGGCCTGACCGCATCGTCAGACACCGAAGTCATGACCCTGATGCTGGCGTCTGCAGGTGGTCCAACCTGGGAAGACCGGGTTGCACGAACGATGCCGGCGTGGACTGGCGCGTATTCGGTGGTGCTTCTGGTCGAGAATCGGGTGATTGCAGCGCGTGACCCGTGGGGGTTCCGACCGTTGTCAGTCGGTCGCCTTGCAGACGGTGGCTATGTGGTGGCGTCAGAGACCTGCGCGCTGTCCACGCTCGGGTGTCGTGAAATCAGCGAGGTCTTGCCAGGAGAAATTGTCACCATCCAGGGCGATACCGTTCGGCGACGCCAAGCATTGGTTCCGGCGGTGACACCAGCCAGGTGCACCTTTGAGTTCGTCTATTTCTCGCGGCCGGATTCGGTCTGGGACGGTCTCAGTGTGCATGGCGTACGCCAGCGCCTTGGTGAGGAATTGGCACGGGAAGCTTCCGTTGTTGCGGATGTCGTGGTTCCAGTTCCGGACTCTTCAATCCCCGCAGCCGTCGGATACGCGCGCCAAAGTGGAATCCCTTACAACGACGGGCTGATCAAGAACCGGTACATCGGACGGACCTTCATCGAACCAACTCCGGTGATGCGGAAACGAGGCGTGGCGATGAAGTTCAATGCGCTTACCGAAAATCTCGCGGGCAAGCGTGTCGTGCTTATTGACGATTCCCTTGTTCGGGGGACCACTGCTGGACCGCTCGTGCAGCTCTTGCGAGATGCGGGCGCAACCGAAGTGCACCTCCGCATTACTTGTCCGCCCATCCGCCACGCGTGCCACTTTGGGGTCGACATGGGACATGACGACGACCTGATTGCAGCGCATCTCACGCTTGACGAACTTCGTGATGTAGTCAAGGCTGACACACTGGGTTTCCTATCGCTCGAGGGCATGATGCGCGCGGTCGGGCGTGACGGCGGCTATTGCAACGCATGCTTCACTGGCGCGTATCCGGTCGCGGCGGGCGCGCCACGTCGAAAGGATTCCTTTGAACGCGTCCTTGGTGCGGTGCCGGGATGACAACGATCACGGCAAAGCCCGGCAACGGGCGCGTCGTACTTGTCGTCGGCTCCGGTGGCCGCGAACACGCCATCGCCGAGGCGGTAGCGCGATCGCCGCGGGTCAGCCGCCTTCTGGTCACTCCTGGAAATGGCGGGACACCCGGAGAGCGGTTTGGGGTTGCTTCAAGTGATATCGCAGGGCTTGTCGACCTCGCGGTCCGGGAAGGTGTCGACCTTGCGATTATTGGGCCGGAAGTTTCCCTCGAGGCCGGGGTGGTTGATGCCCTGACGCGTGCCGGCGTCCAAGCGTTTGGGCCAACGGCAAGCCTCGCGCGTATCGAGGCGTCCAAGGCCCACGCGAGGCGACTTGCGACCCGTCTCGGGATACCTCAGCCTCGGCATGCGGTGTTCGCGCCCGGCGATGAAGATGCGGCGCTCGAGTGGGTCAGACGGGTGGGCGTGTCCGTTGTTGTGAAGCAATCCGGCCTCGCCGCTGGCAAGGGCGTCAGTCTGCCGGATGATTATCCATCGGTTGTCGTTGCGGTGCATGATGCTTTGACACATGGTGAAATAGTCATTGAGGAACGCCTTTCCGGGCCCGAGTACTCGCTGATTGCCTTCTGCGATGGGCGGACCGCCCGGGCGCTCCCTCTGGCGCAAGATCACAAACGTGTGCACGATGGAGACCAGGGACCGAACACTGGCGGAATGGGTGCGTATGCGCCGGCGAACCCGTCAGCCGATGTCGCTGCGCTGTGCCGGACATTCATTGATCCCATCGTGGCCGATGCTGCGTCGCAGGGCACCCTCTATGTAGGAATGCTATACGCCGGGCTGATGTGGACCGCAAATGGACCGCGCCTGCTTGAATGGAATTGCCGGTTTGGTGATCCCGAAGCGCAAGTCCTGCTCTCACTTCTCGATACCGACTTGATTGAAGTGGTGGAAGCTTGCCTCGCCGGTGCACTGGAAACGGTTCCGATCCGACTACGCACAAGTTCAGCTGTCGGCGTGGTGGTGGCGTCAGCGGGATATCCTGGCGAATTGGTTCCCACGTCCTCAAGGGCGGTGGTCACGTTGGGTGCACCTCTTGATGGTGCGCACCTCTTTCACGGCGCAACTGAAATGGTCGATGGCGTGCTTGTCGCCAATGGAGGACGGGTCGTTACCGTCGTTGGCATGGGTGCGGATCTTGCGGAAGCACGTGACCATGCGTACCAAGCTGCCTCCGGGGTTCGCCTTGCGGGGTCACACTACCGTCGCGACATTGCGTGGCGGGCGCCGGGACTGGCCGTTGCGTCATACAAGGCGGCTGGGGTGGATATCGAGGAGGGAAACCGGGCGGTGTCTCTCCTCGAGTCGAGCGTGGCGTCTACAACCAACCACCGGGTTTTGCGCGGGGTAGGGTCGTTCGGCGGCGCCATGGATGTGTCATTCCTCAAGGAGTTCGACCACCCAGTGCTCGTCGCTTCAACTGATGGCGTCGGCACGAAAGTCGAACTCGCCGCGAGGCTCGGACGTGTCCGAGGTACCGGTATGGACATCGTGAACCATTGCATCAACGATGTCCTTGTCCAAGGTGCACGACCGCTCTTCTTTCTGGATTACGTGGCGTCATCTCGGCTCGATGCATCGCGTGTCGCCGAGATTGTCGACGGCATGTCGGAAGCGTGCCGGGTTTCCGGATGCGTGATCCTCGGTGGCGAGACGGCCGAGATGCCGGGGGTGTACGCGCCTGGGGCGTTCGATATCGCTGGGACTCTGGTAGGCGTTGTCGAACGTGATGACCTCCTTCCGCGACCGACCGTCAGCGTTGGAGACGTGCTTGTTGGCTTGGCGTCGAACGGTCCCCATACCAATGGCTATTCACTTCTCAGGCGGGTATTTGCATGGGCGTCACTTGATCACGCATACGGGCGTCTCGAGCGATCGCTCGCTGACGCCCTCCTCGAACCCCATCGTAGTTACTTGCCAGTGCTTGGGCCAATCCTGCGAGATCCCAGGCTCAAGGCCCTTGTGCATGTCACCGGCGGGGGCCTGGTGGAGAATGTGCCGCGGGTACTGCCTCAGGGGTTGGACGCCACCATCAGGCTCGGAAGTTGGCCGGTGCCTGCGCTCTTCAGTCTCGTCGCCGAACTGACCACGATGGACCCGACGGAGTTGCATCGTGCTTTGAACATGGGTATTGGCATGGTTCTTGTGGTGGCACGGGAGGACGCGTCTGCCATCCGTGAGAAGCTCGGTGAAAATTCATGGATCATCGGCGAACTCGTGCCATCTGACGGTCATGCACCTTGCGTCAGACTTGTGGGGCGTTAGAGTGACCGGCCGCGCACGCGAGAGATCGTCGCTGGTTGTGCTGATCTCAGGGTCTGGAACAAACCTGCAGGCACTGATCGACGCAACTGGTGACTGGTTTTCCCCTTCAATGGCTTCCGCGGACCACCAGCACTTGCACATTGATGCGAGCATTTCGGGAGTTGTATCCAACCGGAACGATGCCTATGGGTTGGTCCGTGCCAAACAGGCTGGCATCGCCACCCGCGTTGTTTCTGCGCGGATCGGTGAGGCCCGTGAGGACCACGACCGTCGACTGCGACATGCGGTTGACGGGTTCAAACCCGACTGGGTGGTCCTTGCCGGATACATGCGGATCTTGTCGATGGAGTTTCTGGGAGCGTACCCCGGAAAGGTGATCAACCTGCATCCGGCACTGCCTGGTGACATTCCGGGGACTGATGCAATCAGCCGTGCGTTCGCGGAGTGGCAAGTGGGTACGCGCACGCACAGTGGCGCGATGGTGCACTTGGTTCCCGATGAAGGCGTCGACGCGGGACCGGTCCTGGGGCAGGTTCGCGTCCCGTTCGCCCACGGCGACACTCTTGAAACCTTTGCCAACCGCATGCACTCGGCCGAGCGGCTTCTTCTGGTGTCGGTCGTCGCAAAGCTATGTGACCTACCGTCGGTTAACGACGAACGTGAGGTTGCGCTGTCATCCCGGTGACACCGCTCCTACTGTTGACCTGACCACGCATGACCGCCGATTTTTCGTAAGTAGGCTGCAAGCGAAAGCACACCAATGTCTGCTTCAATCGGATCCACGTGGACAGTTACGGTCATTTCTTCGTTTACCGGTCCGGCGGACCCCTCGGACTGGGTGAGGCATCGAAGTAACCCGGTCCCACCGAGACGCGTACATACGCCTCGGTTGGGCACACATTATTCGCGGGATCAAATCCCACCCATCCCAAGTTGGTGACCCACGCTTCGGCCCACGCGTGGCTTGCAGTAGCCACTTCGTGATGGCCCGGCCAAAGGTAGCCGCGGCACCGTGCAGGGATTCTGAGTAATCGAGCGACGGCGATAACTACGTGCGCATGGTCCTGGCACACGCCCGCCCCCCCGGATGACTGCCTCATCAGCAGTTGTCGTCACCGAAGTCGCACCAATCACATAGTCGACCCGGCGCCGCACTTCATTCATGAGACCATGGACCGCCCCAAGATCAGCGCTGCCGTCCGGACCAGTCCTATGACCGACCCAGGCTGACGTCGTCCATTCGCGCACGGGTGGTCCCGCTTCAGTCTGCGGGGTCTGCTTGAGCCAGAAAGCCAGTGGAAGATCGGTGTCATCGAAACCAACGATGCCAACAGATGGCATCGTCTGTACGGCCCCAAGAGCAAGGATCGATGAACTCGTGTGCGTGCGTGCGATGCTCAGCAGGTGGGTCCGTTTTTGGTGCCCATCGGCGCATTGAAGGAGCCGGACCACGACCGGAGCTGACGTCGGATCAACCGTCGCAAAGGCTTCGACTGACCACGTCTCGACGCTCTGCCCACCGCCAATCCGGGGCGACAGCCGGATTATCTGTGACGGGGACAGCGCCTGCGTGTCGTAGGTGTTCGAAGTGAGGTGACGGATCGCCAGGCGCATCGGGATGGTCAGTCGCTTTCCTTGGGTGAACACGTCTTGTCGGGGTCGCAGTTCTCGTCTGTGAACGCCGTGTTCCGGCGACGCAGGCATAGGATGCGTGTGGCGTGATGGGGATACCTACAAATACTCCCGTCGAATCTCAAATCCAATCTCGTTCGTGGCGGAGGTAAATTCGGTGAGGTACTCGTGAAGGGCTTCGGCAAAGATTTCCTCCACCGTCGTGCGCTGAAGCGATTCCTCGAGCGCCAATGCCATTGCCACCGATGGGCTCTGATGGGACCCGGATCCTGCGAAAGGGGTTACCGAAATATCGTCAGCCGCCATGTCTGCCGTGTCATCTATGAATGCAGTTGATGTGGTCCCGGGCGATCCGTCGCGGATGCGCCAGAGGTAGTAGCGTGCCTGCGATGTGCAACTCCGCAGTGATCGAGGCATCTCGGAACGGAGGATAAGCAGTTCTGCAACTCGCAAGGCATCCAGCCTGTCGTGATATACCCAGTGTTCGGCGCGCAACGCCGAGACGGCACGCAAGACAGTTGCCCACTGGAAATCGTCATGGAGGCCGCCGACTCCCTCCGCTCGAGGAAGCAGCACGTGGTACTTCACGTCGACAAGCCGTGCAGTGTTCTCAGCGCGTTCCAGTAAGGTTCGCAATCGCACCCACCAGTAGGCGTCACGGCGCAGCATCGTGTTCGCCACCGCACCGCCAAAACGTTGGGACCGTTCCTTGACCCAGTCAAGGATCCGGGGCAGCCCCTCCGTCGTGAAATCCTCGTCGCGAAGGGCCTGGGTTTCGAGCCACGGGCTGTTGACGGCGTCCCAGACATCCGCTGACAGGGCGGTTCGAACCGCGCGGGCATTTGAACGCACAGTGCCGAGCGATGCCACGATGGATGAAGGATTGTTGGCGTAGCGCACGAGATGCCTGATCACGCTTGCCTCATTGGCCACGTCAAACCGCGCCTGGAACGAGGCTTCGCGTCCGGCAGCTTCGATCGTTGAAGCCCACTCGGATGCTGCTCCCACAGGGTCAGGAAGGAGGCTTGCCATCCGGCGCCCGACGTCACGAGCCATGCTCTCGGCCCGCTCAATGTATCGTGCCATCCAGAACAGGTTGTCGGCCGTGCGGCTCAGAACCATTGCAACGCATCTTCGGTTGTCCCAACTGATTGGACGGGTGCGACCAAGCCTGTGTGAACGAGCTCCGTCACCAGCGGCGTGATAGGCAAGAGGTGTCTCTGGAGGAGGTGCAGACGGGCGGAGTTCACTGGTCCACCGCCCGAGTGTCCTTGGTCCCCCCGCCTTGCCTGGAGTTGACCACCAACGATCCGGCGGGAAGGGCAACGCGTGTAAGCGCACCCGGAACGAGTGGCACGTCAATGTTTCCGTCGTGGCCGTTACCGCAAAGGGCGTATGGGCGCAAATCGACGTGTCGTGGTGCGACCCCGGATTCCACGAATGTCGGGCATTTCGACAGGCTTAGGGTTGGTTGGGCAATTAAACGGCCTGGGGCAGAGACGATTTTCCTGTGAAATTCGGCGATTGTCTCTCGGGACGAGTGAGGTCCGACGAGCAGTCCATATCCACCCGACCCATTGACGTCCTTGACCACGAGTTCTGGGAGGCGATCCAAGACGTGAGAGCAGTCATCCACGTTCCCGCATTGCCACGTTGGACCGTTCTCCAGCAATGGTTCCTCGGCAAGAAAGAACCGGATCATCTGGGGGACGTAACGATGGACCGCCTTGTCGTCGGCGATGCCGGTGCCCACAGCGTCCACGATGGTGACATTTCCAAGGCTCTTGGCTGCCATCAACCTTGGAACCCCCGACATCGAGTCGGCCCGGAATGCCAACGGATCCGGGAATGCATCGTCAATCCGGCGGTAGACGACGTCCACGCGACGCAAGCCACGAGTGGTCCGCTTGTGGACGTACCCGTCGTCGACCATCAGGTCTGGTCCCTCGACCAGCTCGATTCCCATTTCGTCCGCTTGGAAAGATTGTTCGTAGTAGGCGCTAATAAACGGGCCGGGGGTCAAGAGCACCACGACTGGGGGCATCCTGACTGGTTCGGGGAGCTGCTGACCGCAAGGTCTGCAGCAGTACCTCTTGATATTGCGCGACTGGTCTTACACGGTGGGTCGAGAATAGTTCCGGGAAGAGGCGCATCATTCCATCGCGGTTCTCGAGCATGTAGGCGACACCAGAAGGCGTGCGGCAATTGTCTTCAAGAACCACGAAGTTGCTCGCCCCGGTGCGGACGATGGCAATGCCTGCAATGTGGGTATAGACATTTCCTAGCACCGGAAGGCGGTTCATGTCGGCGACGAACTCCGGGTTCCGAAGCACCAACTCGGCAGGGATGTGACCGGCACGTTCAAAGTCGCGCGGTCCGTACGAATCTCCAAGGAACGCATTGAGAGCCCGGACCCGTTGCGCAAGTCCGCGGTGAAGGAATTCCCATTCCTGAGCGTCAATCAGTCAGGGAATGATGTCCAACGGGATCAGCCTCTCAGGATCTCCCCTTTCGCGGTACGCCGCGAACGTGATCCCCTGCGCCGGAAGACGAACTCGGTGTCGTGCCTACGCTGCGAAAGGAATGATCTGGGAGTTCGCTGGAGCCACGCGTCCACATCCCGGTAGAAGGGTCGAACACAACTTGACGCAGCGACCTCGCCGGACATTTCGTCGTAGAAGGATGACTTCACCGGCTTTCTCCCGTGCCAGACCCACCCCAGTTTCCCTATGCCATGACACCAAACATGGGGAGATCACGGGTAAGTATGGGCGGGTCATCCGTAATACCACCGGCCTGGTCTGTTCACCTTGCACGAGAATTCGTCACCGTGGTGGGCGCCCGCATCACGCGTCAGGCACGTTGTGAATGTGACTGGATCGATACGGGCGAATCAAGACGACCGGTGCCCCGATCCACGCGAATCTCGGAGCACCTAGCGGCTGAACGTCTGGCTACTCGCTCTCGATGATCCCGATGGCAGCCCGCATCCAACCGAGGGTGTAGGCAATGCCGGCGTGCCAAGGCGCACCGCAGGTCATCTCTGGAGCATGGTCGGGGATAAGGACACCGTCAAACCCATTCTTGTGGTAGATCCGTAGGGCCTTCACCATGTCGACGTCACCAGTGTCGACAAACTCCTCGATGTAATTCGGCACTGTACCGCGGACGTTCCGGAAATGAACGTATGCGATCTTCTTCTGGGCCGTGTAGGCATCGATAGCCTGGTAGACGTCCATCTCTCCGTTCATTTCGGCGATGGTGCCCTGGCAGAACTCGGCGCAATGATGGTGGCTGGGGTAGAGGTCGAAGAACTTCTGGTACTGCTCCGGCTTCCAAACGAGACGGTGCGTGCCGCGAAGGACGCCGAACGGCGGATCGGCGGGATGCATCGCGAGGCGGACGTTTGCCTCCTCGGCGACGGGGATCATGTCATGGAGGAAACGTGTGTACCGTTCCCAGAGGACTTCCTCGCTGACGGTCCCGATGTCTCCCTCTGGGGCACTCGGGTCATACTGAACGCTCCAGACGGTTCCCTTCGGGATGGGGGTCTGTTCCGGTGCCTGGGCTTCGAGATAGGCGGGGGTGCGAGCTCCGCCCCGGGCATAAGGGCCATGGACGCGTCCCCACACATTGGCGTAACTGAAGTTGTACCCCATGACCTCGATGCCAAGTCGACCCATGGTGCGCAGGAGTCCCTGCAAGTTCGCGATCTGTTCGTCGCGCTTGGGACCGTCAAGGAGGACGTCATACCAGTGGTCAACTTCGAAATTCTCAATCGCGTAGAACTCAAGGCCTTCGGCGTTCAATGCCGACTTGAGGCTCGCGAGTTCCTCATAGGTCCACATTGCTTCCGGTGGAAGTGCACGGCCAACCCGCTTGGCCCATCCGGGCAGGTGAGCGACCACGTGGGTGGCCCCCGCCTGCGCCGCAAACTTGAAGTTGTCAGTGGTTAGGAGGTGTGGGTACAGACCGATGCCGATACGCATTGCCATGGTGCGGTTCCTTCTCCAGACGCCTGTTGCGTCACGCTCATCATTGCATGAAGCGGGTTGGGTATGACTGACTCGAAACGTCCGCTGAACGAATCAAACCGAGTATTCGAGTACAGTGCGCCCAAATCGCGTTTGCAACCTGGCGCGATCTGTGGTGGAGGCGCAACGATGACCGAACTGACGCGACTGGTACTCGATAGTCCTGACCGGCATGGTCTGGATGCTGACCGTTTGCGACGCGCCTTTGGGATCCTGGATGGATGGATCCAGGAGAGGGTTGTGCCGGGTATAGGCGCCATTGTGGCTCGTGAAGGCCGTGTTGTCGCGGAAGCCTATCTAGGAGTTGCCGATCCTGCGACCGGCGGGCCGGTTGACGATGAAACCATCTGGTCTGTTGCGTCGGTGACCAAGCCATTTACCGCTGCGGTTGTAATGCGTGCGGTCGATGCCGGTCTGATCTCACTGGATGAACCGGTCGCCAGATACGTACCGGAATTACTTTCAGGTACGTCGGCTGATCGGGGAGATCTCGTTCATTCCCGAGAACACATCACGATTCGACACTGCCTGAGCCATTCATCGGGCCTTCCGGGGTTCAGTGCTGACAACTTTGACCTGCGGCGTGGGCACCGGCCGTTATCGGACTTCGTGCCGTCGTTCGCACGTGCACCCCATCTGTTTGAGCCGATGTCGGCGCACCTATATTCCAACTGCGGCATCTTGATGGCCGCCGAAGTTGCCGGGCGGGTGTTGGCGAACCACGAGGGTTTTGGCCCGCCAGTCACGTCGGGTGTGGAGGCATTCCACAAGGGCTTTGCACACCTCCTTCACGACCTCGGAACCGTGTCAAGTTCAATCCTTCCACCTGCAGAGTGGGCGGGACGCACGGCGACGGTCGTTGACACCGGGCAAGAGGGCATGTCATGGGAAGCGTCAAACTCGGCCTACTACCGAAGCCTCGGCATTCCGTGGGGGGGCTTGTTCACTACGCCTCGCGAACTCGTCACGTTCCTGGCACTGTTCAGAGCTCCCCAAGGCGGGGCGACATCCACGGGAAAGCGCATCCTCTCGCAGGCAGGGGCGCGTGAGATGGTCACGGTGCAGGCATCGGGTCCGGACTTTGACGCTGAAATCGCGCCTGAACTTCGGGACAGTGCCGCTTCGGCATCACCTCGTTCGGCAGTTCCGTGGGGTATCGGTTGGGATGTGAAAGGCGGAAAGCGCGAACATCCGACCGGCGACCTGACCTCGCCTGGGACATGGAGCCACACCGGAGCGACGGGAACCCTGGTTTGGTCCGATCCGATCGTTGATGTGCAGGTTGTCCTACTGACCAACCGCACCCTTGGCAGCGGATGGACGCGTGAAAGACCCCGACAGGCGATGTTCAGCAATGCAGTAATGAGCGCGGTGCGCTAGGCCTGCGTTGAATTTCGCACGGTGTAGATTGGCGCCTGCATGTCCGTAATCCATTAAGCGTGGGAAGCAGTATGTTGTCGGGGCACGTAGGGTGAGATTGCCTTGGGTGCGCTTCCCGATTACGAATGGCTTGATGCCCAGGCTTGGACCTTTGAGACTGCTTCGACAATCTGGCTCATCGCGCGATGGTCGGCCAGGAGAACAGACTGACCGAACCACACTCCCTCTTCACGGCTAGCGCGGTCGGTGACCGGAAGGTTTTCCGCGTCGGGACTGTCCGGACAGGTCACTTGCCGTCCGCACTCATTGGCGAGCATTGCCCACTTTCGTCGCTCAGACAGGACAGCGGGCATTCGGTGAAGGGGAGTTTCATACCCGGGTGAACACGGGATCCCCTCGGCGCGTAGCGCGGAAAGAAACCAGGCTCGGGGTCGGCCACCAAATGCGGACTGGTCGTATCGAGACACATAGAGGTGATGCGCATGCCCGGTCACCCGTTCGTCGCGCGCCTGCGGGGTGAACCCTCGAACCGTTGACAAACCTTCGTCAAGGACCCGTGCATTCTGTTCGCGCAGGTCAAACTGCGAAGGAAGGCGGTCGAGTTGCGAAAGTAGTAAGGCACCTTGGATCTCGGTCATCCGGTGATTGGATCCGGCAATTTCGTGGTGGTACCAAGCCCCTGCCGGCATGCGTCCGCAATTGGCAAGTGACCATGCGCGATCAGCGAGCGCGTCATCATCGGTAAGGAGGGCGCCACCTTCACCGGCATTGAGGTTCTTTGAAGACTGGAACGACAAGGTCCCAATGTCGCCGATCGCTCCGATTTGACGTCCTCGCCACGAGGCACCCACCGCCTGGGCGGCATCCTCGATGAGCGCCAATCCATTTGTCCTCGCGACCCCGAGAAGCGCGTCCAGGTCACAGGGTTGCCCGGCAATGTGGACTGGAACGATTGCCTTGGTTCGAGCGGTAATCCTTCGGGCCGCGTCAACGGCATCCATCAGATAGGTATCCGGTCGAATGTCGGCAAAGACCGGGATTGCCCCGACACTCAGAACTGACGTGGCCGTCGCAACAAATGTGTATGCGGGGATGATGACCTCGTCAAATGGCCCGACACCAATGGCCCGAAGCGCAACTTCAAGGGCGACGGTGCCGTTGGAGACTGCTATCGCACGCCGGGCCTGGTGAAACGAGGCAAACTTGGTCGTGAATGCATCGACAAAGCCACTGCCGGGACGGGAACCCCAACGCCCGGACCTGAGCGCTGACAGGACTGCCTCCTCATCCGCTGCGTCCCACACCGGCCAGGTCGGGAACGGTTCGGTCCGAACGGGAGAACCTCCGTCGACAGCCAGTCTTGACTCGGTCATCCGTGTCGTCACGTAGGGTTCCAATCTGTCGAGATAGTTGCACCCGGGAGATATCCACCGCAACCGTCGGCCGATTTGGCATCGTGAGGCCATCAGACGCGCGGACGGATATCCTGCGATTGAGGGACCGACAAAATGGAACGCATGCGACCGGCGAATTCGCCGTCTCACCTACGATCAGAAATCCGCGACGAGGTGATGGGACTGTGGGCGCTTGACGCTCATGAGCATCTTCATTTTCCTGATCAGCACGCGGAACATGCGAACGACTGCTTCTACCTTACAAACCACTACCTGAACGCCGATCTTGTTTCCGCCGGCATGCCCGAGGAAACCATGCAAAGGCTTGTCGATCAGTCGGTGCCATTGGATCTCAGGTGGATGGCCTTTGAACCATTCTGGGAAGTGTCCCGCACCACTGGATACGGGCAGGCGGTTGAGCGGGCGGTCCGAGACCTTTACGGTCTCCCTGGACTTACGGCCTCGACCTACCAGGAACTTTCAGTCCGCGTTGCCGAGACTGCGGGCGCGGTCTCGTGGTACGAACAGGTTCTAAAGCGGAACGGGAGGTTCATCGCCTCGCTCATGGATGTTGGCAGTACACGTGGCGACCGTCGCTATTTCCTGCCCGTGATGCGTGTGGACCGGTTCATCGTGGCGGGCAAGCCTTCCGAATTCGCCGATGCCGTCACGAACGGTTCATCAGACGGTCGTGATGCCGCAGCCAACATGGGAGCCTACCTGCAGGCTCTTGATGACCTCTTGGGCGCATACCGGTCTGAAGGGATGATTGCGCTCAAGTGCGGGCTTGCGTACCGCCGTTCGCTTCGATTCGAAACTGTCGACCGGGCGACTGCCTCGGGTCTCTATGATCAGGCGCTCCGGGGCGTTCTTTCGCCATCGGATGCAGGACCCCTGCAGGACTTCCTGTTCCATGAAGTCTGCGACCGCGCGTCGGCACTTCACCTGCCTTATCAGGTCCACACTGGACTGCAAGCTGGAAACTGGGGGGCCGACATCGCAATTACCAATCCTGCGTTCCTCACCAACACGCTCAAGGCGCACCCGGGCACAACCTTTGACCTCTTCCACGGTGGGTACCCATATGGCGGGGAACTGGCGTCGCTTGCCAAGAACTTCCCAAATGCCTACATCAACGCGTGCTGGTTAGCCATCATCTCGCCAACCGTTTTGCGACGGTGCTTGCATGAATGGCTTGACACGGTCCCGCACAACAAGATCCAGGCATTCGGTGGCGATTACCGAATGCCCGAACTGGCGTACGCGCACGGCCAGATGGCTAGGGAGGCTGTCGCCGATGTTGTTGCGGATCGGGTGGAGGCAGGATGGCTTGCGGAAGCAGACGCGTCCGCACTTGCAAACCGCCTCCTGCGGGACAACGGTCTCAAATTGTTCGCAATTGACGACGAGTTCGTGAAATCAGCGACCGCTCCGATTGAGTAGCCGTCGCCGACTTCACCGAGGAACTCGCCGGACATCCCGTCCACCCTGGACTGAATGGATTGTTTCGTGGCCGTCACGGGATACGGCGCAGTGTGCGGACGACACCGGCGATCAGGATTGCCGGCAGGCCGATGACTAGTCCAGCGCCGGCTACGACAGGGTCAACAATCTCCAGATAACGCAGGACCCCAACGCCCATCACAAGGGCAACGATGGCAATTGCGAGAAACTCGTCATCGACGAAGAGACCGACCAGTTCGGACCATATTCCCTTGATCATCAGTGTGCTCCGACCGGCGCCGACTTCGCGTAGCGAGGCCGGTACATGTTGACGAGTGTGGTGCCGATTGCGAAGAAGATCAGGCCAAATCCGACAATACTGAGGTCGGCACCAGGCCACTCAATCCCGAAACTTTCGCCGGTCCAGAAGACACCGAATGCCGAAAGCATTATCCCCACGGAGTATTTCAGCGTGTTTTCCGGGACCGTGGAAAGGGGCTTGTGAACGATCGCACCGGCAATGAGGACAAGCACGCAGGCCGCGAGTGCGCCAAGGCTCGCTTCCCAGATCAGATTCCCGCCGTCGCTTGTTCGGGTAGACCCAAGCGCGATCACGATGAATATGACTTCAAGCCCTTCGAGCAATACGGCCTTGAAGGCGGTCGTACCGGCAATCCATTCGAGCCGGGACAGTTTCTGACGTTCGAGGGCAGTCAGCGAGTTGGCTTCCTTCGTAAAGATGGCGTCCTCGTCGTGCATCGCGATGACCCCGATCGATCGCAGAATTGCCTTCCTTAGCCACCTCAAACCGAACAAGAGCGTGAGAATGCCAATCGTGAATTGCAGCACGTGGATTGGGACAAGTTCAAGTAGCGGTCCGAAGATCAGAACGGCAACCGCAAGCAGGGCCAAGGCAGCCGAGGTGCCAATGATTGCCGGGCGCCATCCACGCACGATAGAGACCGCAAGGATGATCGTGAACGCCTCAACAATTTCGACAATCGATGCAAGAAATGACGATCCCACCACCGAAACGAGGGTTGGCAACTGATTCATTCAGGTCTCCTGCTCGGACGGTGGCGCCCACGCGCGCTGACCAACGTCAGCGTTGCGCTGTTTCCCACTGTATCCGCAGGTTGTCACCCTGTGGCCCGAGAGACGTCCTCGACGGTTGCAGTCCGGTAGCGCCATTTGCGGAAATCCTCCTCGGCCGTGCCCAAAGGCCAACTAGGAGGAACGGACGTAGGACCAGACTACGCCAGCAACAGCACCGATAGGAGCCAAGACGTAGGCAGGAAGCGAGTACCTTCGCAGTGTCACGAAGGTCAGCGATGCGACGGTGATTGCGAACCAGTCTGGCCTTTCATCGGCCGGCCAGATGGTGTGCACCGTGGTGTAGAGGGCAAGATTGGCGATGGCCCCGACCACCGCTGACGTCACTCCCGCAAGCGCGGCGCCAACGATCGGGTTTCCGGTGAGCCGCTCCATGAATGGTGCGCCTGCGAGCACGAACAGGAAGGAGGGCAGGAACATGCACCAGGTGGTTACCAGTCCGCCGATGACCCCGGACACAAGCGGATCAAGTCCCGGTGACTGACCGTACGCGGCCACGAAGCCAACGAACTGGGTCACAATAATGAGGGGACCAGGGGTCGATTCGGCTAGACCAAGTCCCTGGACCATCCGTTGCGCATCGATCCATTTGTAGTCATTGACCGTCACATCGGCCACATGTGAGAGGACGGCATACGCGCCCCCGAACGTCACGAATGAGACGCGCGTGAAGAACAGGGCGATCCTTGTGAGGATGTCGTCCGGCCCGCGCCAGAGTACGAGGCTGCCAACCGGAACG
>CANFGH010000011.1 GCA_947446285.1 Chloroflexota bacterium | reverse complement strand
CCATTCATCCCGACCGATTCTGGAACGACAGTATCGATGCGTGCCATTTTGGCTGCTCCTTCAACGGGGTCACGGTAGCGCACTGTGGGTCGCTAACGGCTCAGCCATTGCTGCCGGGGATTCCGCCGATGGACCGTCCCGGTACGGTTCGCAGCCGTGGCAATGCGGTGACACCGACGCCATGAAAAGATCAATAGCAAGCCACCGCGCGGGTGCGTCTGGCCGGACGCTCTAGGGTGTGGGTGGGGTGCGCGTCTGGCGTCCAATCTGGAGACGCGCACCTGCCACCGGAAGTCTGGGGTCGGACCCCTAGACGCCTTCGATGATGCGGATCTCGCGGACCGCACCGTCGCCAAGGACCCTGACGGCCTCCTGGTAGGCGGGGCTGTCGTGGGTGGCGATAGCCTGCGTAACACTCTCGAACTCGATGATCACGGTGCGCTGCTTCAACCCGTGTTCATACACGGCGACCGGTTCGCCTCGGGCCAGAAAGTGTCCGCCACCGCCAGTGATGGCGGGACCGGCCAACTTGGCGTAGGCCGCGAGCTTTTCGGGATCGGAGACGGAACGGTAGGCGCTAACCCAGTATCCCTTTGCCATGGTGTCGTCCTTCTAGCGTGATCGGTGCGGGAACGGCAGTACTGTAACGTGCCGGGAGTGGCGGACCCAAGGCGGGCACGGGCGGCGTCTCAAACCACGCCCTCGTCACGGCGCCAAGATCGCGATGTTGGGCGATCGGTTCGACTCGGCCCAAGCTCATTCGATCGGGACGATTTGATGCTTCGCAATAATAGTGTCAGTATGGCGCTAACTCAGACGACGTCGAACAGCGACTGTGCAAACTCCAGATCATCTGAGATCAATCGTTCAAGGTCAGTCTCGTCTGAGTATTCTGCCGGCAGGCAAACAGGAGCGTTGTATCCGCGCGCACGTACGATCTCCACGATTTCCCGCCATGGTGCCAACCCTTGACGACCGCTCGTCCAGTGGACGCCATACTTGGCGGCGGGTGACTCAGGGCCATTTAAGCGCCTCCAGTAGGCGTTTTTCAGGTTGACCATTCTGAGGTGGGGCCAGATTATTTCCGCTGCGTGTTCGGGAATCTCGCCGCTGAGCGCCGTGTGCGCAGGATCCCAGACCGCGCAGATCTGTCTCGGATCAAACGGGTTCAACAATTCGCGCAAACCCATCGCATGAGAGAGATCATGCCCATTGTGGTTCTGAACCCCAATTGCGACACCGCTCTTCTCCAAGACCGGAAGGAGTGCGTGGAATTCCTTCTGGACTTCGGCAATGCGTTGAAAATACCCTGTCCCCTTGGGAACTCCAACGCAAATTCTGATTATTCCAACATCAACATCCGCACATGCATTCACCAATTCCGGAGTTATGGTTGCCCTCATTGGTGGAGACACTGAATGGATGGTGACGCCCGACTTTCCAAGGATCCTAACTGCATTCGGCAACTGTGCCGTGACATACTCCGGCTCGACTTGGAAGCCTGGCCGGATTGGCAGTTCGACACCCCAGAAGCCGAGGCGTGCGACGAGCTCTCCGAGATGCTCAAGAGAGTGGGAGCGCCACGGCTTGGTGAAAACGGTGAATTTGGTGTCAGTCATGGTGATCCCTCGTTCGCGCCCGTCGTTGCGCAACTTTTTTGGACGACGCCCTAGGCCATTGTCGACAGACGGTCCGGACGGACCTCATGTTTCAGTGGTTGGCCAGAGGCAAAACGGACGATCTCATCGACCATGGTCGCGCCCAGTCGTGCCCGTCCATCCCACGTGGCACCTGCGATATGAGGTGTCACCAGGACGTTGGGCAGTTGTCTTACGGGGTCGCCGGGGATGACCGGTTCCTCGGGGAACACATCTAGCGCAGCCCGTAGCCGACCGGACCGCAATTCCGATATGAGGGCGGGGTAGTCGATGGCTGCGGGTCGTGCCGAGTTGATGATCAGCGCACCGTCGTGCATCCGCGCGAGTTGGCTCGGCCCGATCAGGTTCGCGGTCTCGGGAGTGGATGGGACGTGGTTGGAAATGATGTCTGCCCAACCGCAGAGTGCATCGATTGACGTCTCCCGGGAAACCCCCAGATTGGAGGCTTCACTTTCACTGAGGTATGGGTCATACACACGGATGTCGCAGTCAAAGGGTTGCAAAAGACGATGGAACGCACGGGCCGTCTGGCTCATCGCGAGCAGCCCGATGCGTTTCCTGGCGAGTTCGTCGCCATGGTTTTCCTGCGCGCTTTTCCACCCATCACCGCGCATGACCTCGTGGAAACCTACGGCACGGCGCAGGCCAACCAAGGCTGCCATGAGGCACCATTCACCGACGGACTGCGCGATGACGCTGGCACCGTGAGTCACCCGAATGCCCCGTTCAAAGAACGAGGGTGTCACGAATGGCTTCACTGAACCGGCACCATGGGCTACGAGTTCAAGGTTGGGCAAGGTGCTGAGAAGCGCGTCGTCAAACCGAGGCATGCCCCAGCTCCCGAGGATGACGTTCACATCCCCCCGTTCGGTTTCCCAAGTCTGTGGCTTGCCGGAAACCGCTCCGTGTGGCAGCCATCGGACTTCGGCTGCCTCTTCCAGACGCTGCACGGTCTCGGGCGGAAGGAGGTGGTCTCGAAGGGGCGGGACAAGCAGGCAAAGGACGTTTGGCTTTCCCATCAATTCGAGCACTCGCATCCTTGGTCGCGTGAAGTTGCTGGCATGGTGTCAGATCCCCGCGAGGAGAGCTTGGGCAAGGATCATCTCGGCGACCTCCATCGTCTTGACCGCATCGCGAAAAGGTGACGAGGTAACGTCCCGTCCAGTCTTGAGCGATTCGATGAACTCCCGGTTTTTTGCCTGGAATCCCCCGGAAATGAATGTCTCAGCGCTTCCGGCGACCGTGTGCGCGTGAAACTCCTGCGACCCACCTCCCCTCTCAGCGGCTGAGTGGAATGACATCATCGCTTCCTGGTCCCCTTCAGCAGTTGCTCCGGGTGAGTGCATCTCAACCCTGAAGATGCGTCGACCACTAGCCCAGTTGCACTGCACGAAGCCAATTGCACCGTTCGCAAACTCCAAGGTGGCGTGCACCCAGTTGATGTCCGGGGTCCCGATTCGCCGGCACCTGCTCTCCACGCGGATGACATCGGCGCCACTGCTGCTGCCGGAGCCTCCCCCGCAGAGCCAGCGGACTGTGTCGATGACGTGGACGCAGTCATCCATCATCCGGTCGCGCGCACCCGTCATGGCTGAAGGGCCAGGCTTGTAAAACTGGACCATCGCTTGGGTGACCTCTCCAGTCGCGCGCACTTGTTCGCGCAGCGAAACCAGGAGTGGACTTGTGCGCCGCTGGTGGCTCACTTGGGTCACTACGCCCGCGGTTTCCGCAAGGTGTACCAGCATCCGGGCCTGATGAATGGTCAGACCCATTGGCTTCTCTATATAGAGAGGCAACCCTTGCTGCAGACACCAAGTCCAGATGTCATACATCAAGTGTGGTTGACCAATCACGTACACCCCATCAGGTGAGACGCGTTGAACCATTTCTCGATAGTCATGGTGACGCTCTTCGATTCCGAACCGGTCGGCAGTCCGAGTGAGGGCGATGGGGTCAAGGTCGCTTATGCCGACAATCCGCGCGTCCGGGAAGGACGCGAGGGATGGATAGTGCACCGAATTCGCCATGCGACCGGCGCCAATCATGGCAACCCGCACTTCGTCCTTCATACAATTCGCTCGATATCTCCGCGGTGCAACTAGTTGCCGATTGGGCTAGCTCGCTCGGCCTTCCTTGATGGCGGCGTTCACGCGTTGGCTCGCTTGGGCCAGAAGCTCCTTTGCACTACCCTTGCCTTGAAGCGCTAGGGTTTCCGCACCGTCGGGACCGTCGAGTTGGGCATTCAGGATCGGGATTTGCACGATCGGGGGTCGGATATGTGAATTCGGAAGCTGTTCAATGAATTGTTTGACTCTGCCATCGACCGAATTCCAGTACGGATCGGCGGCAACCTTTTTGATCGTCGGAAGCCTCCCACCACCAGTCTGGCTTTGTACGAGCTGGAAGGCATCATCGGACAAATATTTGGCGAGCATGAAAGCGGCCTCGGGGGCCTTGACCCCCGCCGGCAGGACGGTGGCGTACCCGCCAGACCACGTGTGGGATCTGGCAACACCGGCGGCCGGAGGAATTGGCCAAACAATCCAGTCCATGTCCTTTTTCGCAAACATTCCTGATAGCTGCGAATTAGAGTTGATGATCGTGCTCAAGAACCCGGCCTTGAACATGTCCATGGGGACGTTTGACTGCTGAGACTTGCGGAAAGCCTCGACGGACGCAAATCCACCGAGTTCACCAGCGCGTGCCACCTCCCATTCCAGCGCCGCGATGTTCTGCGCCTTGTCCATCGACACTTGATTGACTTTGGGGTCGTACCAGTCGCCGCCGAAGATCCATCCCCAGCCGTACAGACGCCAGTTGTTCCAGCTTCCCCACGGAACGAACCCGAGGCGCTGGATCGTTCCCGGCACCCCGACATTCAACTGTCGGGCAATCTTGTCAAAGTCGTCAAGCGTCTTGGGTGGAGTTGCTGGAATGCCTGCCTTCTTGAGATGCTCGGCATTCACGTAGATCATCCGCGTGTCTGTCGAGTAGGGCATCCCCCAGAGTTTGCCCTCACGCCAAACCTCGTCCCAGCACCAAGGCTGGTGGTCGTCGCCCTTGATCCCTGCGGTCTTCGCCAATGGGGCAATGTCCATGAACAGCTTTGTCTGCGACGCGCCGAAAATGGTGTAGCGGTCAAAAACCGACACGTCTGGTGGCGTGCCGGCTGCAACCACGGTCACGAGTTTTGCGTCGCGGTCCGGAGTGTCTGTCATCTCTACTTTGGTTTTGGGGTAGGCTTTCTCGAAGTCGGCAATTCGCGCGACCCAAGCCTTGTAACTGGCGTTTGTCTCCCCGCCTTCCGGCCAGAACACCAGCTTTTCCGGGAAACTTGCTGTCTTCGCTGGTGCCGAACCGGCGGACGTGGGTTCGCCCCCGCATGACACTGACAGGATTCCGGTTCCGAGCCCTGCGAGTGTGCCGCCAAGAAGCGTTCGGCGGGAGACAAAAGCAGGCGTGCGTTTTTCGGAACGTGGCATGGTTGCGATCCTTTTGTCGTAAACGACGTTGGTCAGCCAATATATCATCAAGACTTCAGTGTGGCCAATCGGGATTTGTCGCCGGTTATTGGGGCGAGTCCATCGGTGCTACCAACTAATCTTTCCTGAATGTGGAACTCCGGGCTTGCGCCGACTGGGTGTTATTCCAACTGCTTGCACTCGCCTTTTTTGTGGGCACTACCGATCCTCCGCACAGGCATGGCCCCGAAGCAGGTACGGGAGGTGGTCGATCTCCGCCTGAGGATAGGAGGCCTCGATGTCAATCTCCGGAGGCGTCGTCCCGGAGGCTGCGGCATCCGCCTCAAGGTCGCCTCGGCGCAGGAACACCGCCACTGGGTAGGCCTTGGGTTGCCCGAAAATGTCGAACGGCGTGAACCCGAGGGATGACAGCACCAGTCCTGCGGCTGAGGCTTCGGACAACGAACGCGCGCATTGCATCGGGTGTCAGCAGGGGCTCGATCGCAAGGTACGTGCCTTGCGGGCCAAGTGCGTCGGCGATCATCCGTAGGGTCCGGGCACGTGGTTCGTCGTCCGGTCCTGACGGGTCATGGTGAGTGCCATCGTCTCCGCCATATTGGGCGACAACGGATTCGGCGTCCGCATCGGCGACCGATTGGGTGCTGACGATCAGCTCGAACGGCCCCGCGGGGAGACCTTTGGTGACGTCCGCGACCACATAGGTGACGTTCTCGATGCCCAGCCGGGCGGCATCTGAGGTTGCCATTTCAATGAGTGCAGGTTCGCGGTCGCAGCCGGTGATGGTGGCACTCGGTGACTGCCGGGCGTACCACGAGGTAAGGTGTCCCGGCCCGCACCCGAGGTCGAGCATCGCGCCAGTGACTGGCAGGTACGGCAGGACCTCCTCGGCCGAGGCGCGCATCGCCCCGAACCGGGATGACGATGCCGGCCCAAACACCCCCGGTCGCGCAAGGGCCTCATAGAGGCGTTCATGGGCCTCCAAGATGCGATGGTCACTGAATGCTTCGGCGTTCTGGTCAATCGTGTCAGCGATCTCCGGACCGATCTTGCGAGGCATCCATCGCCGGTGGGCGCGGGCATCATCAAACTCACGGAGATCGTAGGCGGCGAGATGTGTGTCGATGGTCACAGGTTCGGAGGTCGGTTTGGTTATTGCCGTGGTTGCTGACGGCCTCGTCGTAGTGGTCATGGTTTCAGGCCTCCGGGGGAGTCGTGTGAGTGATGTTTGGTCGCTTCCTTGCGTGGGTTCAGCCCGGACTTCCGGCGGAGTGCGGGGCGGTAGGCGGTTCCTTGCCGAAGATGGCCCGGTAGGCAGTCGCATACGCTTCTGTGATGTCCACCGATGAGGCGATCGGCAGACCGTCCACGCGCCGGTACTCGAGGACTGGGTACGCCTGGAGCGCACCGAACATGAGGTACGGGACCATGCCGAGAGACTGGAGCACCATCCCGGCATCGTTGGCAAACTCGGTGTACGTCCGAACCCCGCGTAGTGTCGAAAGTGGTTCGATGGCGAGGTAGGTGCCGTCCGGCGCAAGCACCGATGCGATGTGCCCGAGGACGCTTGGCAGTTCGTCAGCGTTTTCGACCACTGACTGTGTGCTGATCACCAGACTGAATGGCCCGTCAGGAAGTCCGAGGGTGGCGTCTGCGACAACGAAAGAGACGTTGCCGGCGTGCGCGTCGCCTTGATTGGCAGTGGAGACCGCTGCCGGGGTGTTGTCACATCCGGTAACAGTCGCGCCGGGCACTTGCATTGCCCACCATGAGGTGAGGACACCGGTGGCGCACCCGACATCGAGGATGCGTCCGGCGGCGGGCAGGAATGGAAGCACTGCCTCTCCCGAGGCCAGCATTGCGCCGTATCGTTCCGACGCCACTGGACCGAAGACACCCGGAGCACCGATCTCGTCGTACATCGCGGTGCGCATCACCTGGTAATGGAACCCGTGAGCTTCGTTGCGGTACCAGTCGATGGTTGCGCACTTCGTGGCGCCGATCTTCCCGCGCATCCATCGGCGGTACTTTCGACCCTCGCTGAACTCCCGCAACCCGTTGGCTGAAAGGTGATCGCGCAGGGTCGGCACAATGGCAGGCGTTGGTCCGGGGTTCGCGAGTGTGGCGGTTGCGGTCATTAGAACCTCCCTTGCGAAGCGGTGATATTTCATGGGGCTGAGAGCCATGACGCGCCGTTCAGCTCGGCTGAACTTCGTGGTTGAGTCCGGTGGCAGCACGGCCCCATCACAGTCCAAGGCCTCGTGGTGAGCGGGCTGTGACACCCTCCGGGTGGATCTGCAGCGGTGTCCCGGGCCGTTGGCACCGCGTTTGGTCGAACCGCTTCCCTACGATGTACGTCCACGTGGATGGAAATGTGATCGTGCGGATCGCGGGAAGGTCTCCGGATTGCATCCGCACCACCCGGCGGTCCGGGCAAAATCGATGGTGTTCAGGAGGCGGCATGGCCAAGGCGTATGTGATCGGCGAAGTCACCGTGCATGATGCGGAGGCCTATGCCGAGTATTCGAGGCAGGTGCCGGCGACGATTGAGCAATATGGCGGCCGGTTTCTGGTGCGCGGGGGGCAGACCACTCAGGTCGAAGGTGAGGCACAAGGGAACCGCCGGGTAGTGATCGAATTTCCCGACCGTGATACCTTGGTCTCCAGGTATCACGGGCCGGAATACCAGGCCATCCTGCCGATCAGGCACGCCAACTCCGAGGGAACCATCGCATTCGTGAATGGTGTGGAAGCCTGACGAACGTCGCTGATGACCCGGCACGTGGATGGCGTCCCCGGGGCTTCCAGCGCCGGATCAGGGAACCCTGGACAGGAAACCACGAACCTCGCGCAGGAAGTGGTCAACCTGATCGCTATTGATGTTGTGGGACGCGTCCGGAATATTGGCGACGTCAAGGGTCGGACAGCAGCGTTTGGCCACGTCACCCGCTTCGGCGGTCACGAGGGCGCCTCGGTCGGGATCACCTGTCACCAGCAGGATTGGGCAGCGGACCTGGCCTAGCAACGCTTGCCAGTCGAACCGATCCTGAAAGGTCGTGAAGAAGACGTCTCGCACCTGTAACTTGGCGGTCGCGGCGTTTTCCAGTTCGGCGTTGCTCCAGTGTGGATTGGCTAGCCTGAACCGTTCCAAGGTGCCGTCAAGTCCGAGTTTCGCCAGCGAGTTGGCTTCGGCACGCAGACTTGCGAGGGCGGTGTCGATCCAGTGTTGCGTTGCCTCGGGTGACTGCAGGAAGAAGATCGGGTCTTCGAGGATTGCGGCCCTTGCAACGTCCGGGTGATTAGTGAGGAGAGACAAGACGGTGTTCGCGCCCATGGACGCGCCTCCGATGACTGGG
The DNA here is from genome assembly GCA_947446285.1 of Chloroflexota bacterium. Taxonomy (GTDB): domain Bacteria; phylum Chloroflexota; class UBA11872; order UBA12225; family UBA12225; genus UBA12225. Next base: position 39,647 of record CANFGH010000011.1, on the reverse strand, counting down.
TGGTCAAGGCCGAGGGCTTCTATGAACCCGGCCAGGTCGTTGCCGAGGGTGGTGAACGAGTAATCGCCGGTGGGTGCATCCGTGAGGCCGTGCCCGCGGGCGTCAGGCGCGATCACGTCAAATGTGTCGGCAAGTGCGCTGGCGACCCGCGTCCAACTTTTCCCGTTTGCCGTTCCGCCGTGGGCCAGCACGAGAGGAGGCCCGCTCCCGCCAGTCCGGAGGTAGTGTATTTGGAGGCCGTTCACCGTCACGAAGCGTGAGATCCACATCGTGCGGGCATCGTACCCGCTTGCAAGAGTGCTTCGAGTGACGCTTTCTTCAGTCGCCTTGGCCGGTCGGTGAGGTGGCCTCCCGCACGCGCTCAAGTGCTGCCCGTGCTTCGTTGTGGACGCGCTTGTATTCGTCCCAGGCTTCGGCGTAGCGTCGTTCATACGCGGCGTCGGCGGGCGCCAGCACGCGTTCGTAGGAGGCCTCTGCCTGCGCGATGATCCGGTCCCGTTCGGTGCGGGCCGAGACGGTGACGCGCTCGAACTCTTCACCGGCCTCGGTGATCAGGCGGTCGCGCGTGGCCTTCGCCTGAGCCTCGACACGGTCGTATTCGGCCTCGGCAGCTGCCCGTCTGGCCCAGATTTCTTCTTCGGACAGTGATTGCACACCGCCACGATATCGCATTCGCGATTGCTGGCACGGGAGAATCAGTCCTCTTGCCCGATTTTTCGTGCACACCGAGCTACTTCATCTTGATCGTTGCGCTATGCTGCCCTTCATTGAACCTGACGGGTCTGAATAAATCATTTAGGCAAAGGGGAAACAGTCATGGACTTGACCAAGCATCCACCTCGCAGTCCTTGGGAGACCTTGGGTGGCGTGTACATGCTTCCACGATCTATCGACAAGATGCGCGGGTTCCTGGCGGGAACCGTTGGGGACTATCGGTCCCATGTCGGCATGTCGCCGATGGTGTTCACGCTCTTCGCAACGAACGCCACGGTCTTTGAACAGATTGTTCTGAAGCACGCCTCCGACGACGCGGTCCTTTCGGCCCTTACTGCCATCCATGATCCGAGTTCAGGGGAGATCGCAGCGTGCAATCTCGCAATGTCTGGCTGGCCCGATGGCGACACGCAGGGCGCCGACTGGCTACGCGAGTCCGAATGGATTGGTTTGAGGGGGCGTACTGACGTTGTGACGGGGTTCGACTTGATGGATCTGGACGAGGGCCGGGTTGTGCCGGTCGGCGGGCGCCCGCCATCGGCTTCCGCGAAGTTGTAGATAGGGCCTGGCGGGGCAGATGCCGATCCGGTCGCTGGTGATCCGCCAACGGTGCGCGGTCGTGACGACGAGACCCCGCTCAAGGTTCGGCGCGATACGCACGCGCGGGCCGTGGGCGTGAAACCGCGCTATCCTCCGGTCATGCGACATTCGATGGCCGGTCTGGCCTCTACCGTGCGTGCCGTCGGTGTCGCGATTGCAGTGATGCTTGCGGTGCCTGGTGTTACGCACGCGGCGCCCGATTGCAATGTGAAGCGCAACCTTGTCAACGCCGATCTGACCGGGTGTGATTTGTCGGGGGTGGACCTGACCGGCGCGATCATGTCTGGAGCGATGCTCTACAACGCCGACCTGACGGGGGCCATCCTCGTTGGTGCGGACCTGACCAAGGCGACCCTGCGCGGGGCGGGGCTCTCCTACGCCGACTTGTCCGGAGCAAACCTCACCAAGGCGACCATGCGGGATGCAGACCTGTTCGGGGCAACGCTGACCGGTGCCAACCTGACTGGTGTGTTCGTGCCTGCGTCGACGTTCTGGCACGCGGACCTGGCCGGGGCGAACCTGACCAATGCCAAACTGTCGGACTCGAACCTGTCCGGGGCCAACCTGCGCGGGGCGATCCTGGTTGGCACTGAGCTGTCGCGCGTGTCCCTGCGAAGCGCGAACCTCGATGGGGCGAACCTCTCGAGGGCCATCCTGTTCCAATCGGACCTGACGCGCGCCAGTTTCTCGCAGGCCAACCTGTCAGGTGCGGACCTCACGGATGCGGCACTTTTCGACACCACGTTCACTGGCGCGAACATGTCCGACGCCATCCTGACCGGCGTGAAGGGATACGTCCCGCTGCCTGTCTAAGACTCGGAGGTGCCCCATCCGTCAGTCCTGAAGCTCTTCATCCTCCCCGTGGGGTGTCAGGGCTTCATCCCGGATCATTTCGAGGACCTCCATTGCGTGGTCAGACAGCTCCATCCCCAAGTAGATGGCAACCATGTCGAGCAGTTCCGACGCGTGGATGACTGAGTCGGCATAGAGCAGGCGTCCAAGGACGCTTGTGCGTTCATCGGTAGACTTGGGTCCGACTTCCTTGCACGTGGTGATCAGGTCGAAGACCGTGAACGGGAAGTCCCGGTCGTCCTCCACGCCGTTGATGTCGATCAGTGTGCATGAGATGCTCATTGCGGATGCCTCCTAGGGTAGTTGCGACACCAGACTGCAATCTGATCGGACTGGGTAAGGAGTGTGCCAGGTCGCAGCCAACCAGTCGTGGATGGGGTCGGAAATACCTTTCATTATACCAAGTTTTTGCGACCACATGCGTGACAAAACAGTGTAGAAATAGCATCATAAAAAATAAGCATTTGTGAATAACGGGATCTCGGAAGCGGTCGGACACCGGACTTGAAGGCACAATCCGTCGGGGACCGTTCAATGACGGGGCGAGGTACACGAGATGGGCGTCGTGGGATGGCATTCCGTGCGGGTCCCGGGTGGATTGACCGACGCGGCCGTTGAACTAGCCCGGGAGGTCGCGATATCCCTCAAGCGTCACGGGGCGACGCAGGTCTATCTCATCAAGATGGGTGATGACACCCTGCGCTTCCTGGACTTCTGGCCGGACCGTGCTTCCTACGACCGGTTTGTCGTCATTGCCGAAGCGGCGATGTCGCAGGACGTGCCCATGCATTGGGACCTCATGCATGGCGAGTATGTGTCAGGCGGCGATGGCAACGCGGACATTCTGTTGTCCCTGATCTGAGTTGTATGAAGGTGCGCCCAGCGTGGTCAGGACGCTCAATTGGCGCCTGCCTTGACCGTAAGGTTGAGCGCGTCGGTCGACGGGACGGCCAACTCGCGGGTCCGGGGCAGGTAGAACCACGCTGCGTCGCAAGCGTCGCGCTCTTCGTCGGAAAGCACCACGGCAAGTGAGCCAATCGCCTCGCGCAACTGCTCCGGGTTGTCCGCACTGATCAGCGTGCTCGTAATCCCAGGTTGCGATGCCACCCACGAGAGCGCGACGTCGGTCAGGGAATGGCCGTGACGCGCAGCGACTTCCTGGATGCGGTCAACCTCGTCAAGGGTTGTCTCATCTAAATACCGTCTCCGGTACATCTCACCCCGGCTACCGGGCAAGTCAAAACGGTTGCCTGCGGGCAATTGACGGTTGGAATACGCGCCGGTCAGTAGACCCCCGGCCAGAGGATTCCACGGCAGGATGGCCACGCCGAGCGACTGGCACGCAGGTACGATTTTGTCCTCGATTGCACGGTGAAGCAGGTTGTAGCGCTGCTGGACCGACGCAAACGCGGGCAGGCTGAGTTGCCGACTGGTCCAGTCAGCATCGGCGAGTTGCCACGCCTTCAGGTTGCTTGTGCCGATGTACCTGACCTTCCCGGCGTGAACCAAGTCATCAAGTGCGCGGAGTGTTTCCGCAAGGGGCACGTGCGGGTCGAATGCGTGCGTCTGATAGAGGTCGATGTAGTTAGTTTGAAGGCGTCGCAGGCTCGCCTCGCACGCCCGGATAACGTGATTTCTCCCGAGACCGGCATCGTTCATCCGGAGTCCGGTGCGGTTGAACACTTTCGTGGCGATCACCAGACCGTCCCGCCCGCCACGCGAGGCAAGCCACCGCCCGAGAATCGTTTCGCTCAGGCCAGCAAGTTCGGGGGGCGCAAGCGCGGGGTAGACATCAGCACTATCAAAGAACGTGATGCCATTCTCGATGGCGGTGTCGAGGATCTGGAACGACGTGGCTTCGTCAGCTTGGTGGCCGAACGTCAGGGTTCCGAGGCACATTTCCGAGACATGCAGTCCCGTATGTCCCAACCGTCTGGTGCGCATGTGAGGAACACCTCTCCTGATCGCGAGTGGGTCTGACCAGATTGCAGGCCGGTCGGTGTCGATAGCGATGCGATACGCAGGGGCGGTTGCTCAAGTGGGGTGCCCTTCGCTATCCGGCAACGAATGGTGACTGCCGGACGTAGGTCGGATCGGTTGTCATCAGCACGGCAAACCGAGCGAGGTCATCGCGGGAGATTCGCCCGCCGGTTGCCTGGGTTGCGTCGGACTTCACGTTTCCGCGAGGTGGGCCATCGGTCAGACCCGGAGGTCGGATAAGTACCCAGTCGACGGAACTCGCGGCGAGAACCGTAGCCTCGGCGTCCTTGTCCAGGTAGGTTGTGCCAAGGAGTGCCCGGATGATCCGCGATGGCAGACGGGCGAGGAAGGACGTCGTGTCGGGAGGGCCTTTGACGCCGGCTGCCGAAATGACAACGTAGCGGAAACCGGTGCGCCCGGATGCAACCTCGATCACGTGGCCTGAGGCGGTGGCGCAGAGGGGGACTGGCTGGCTACCGCCTCTGGGACCCAGGGCGGAGATCGCAGCATCCGCGTCCGAAAGGACCTCCACCACCGCCCCTCGGTCCGTCGCCAACCCGGTAACCACGCGCAGATTAGGATGGGCCGGTGGCGCGGCGGACGCATCCCGGAACAGGGCGTTGACGGTGTGCCCGGCATCGAGTGCGTGGCGCACCACCTGCCTGCCGGTCCGACCTGATGCGCCGAGGACGGCAATTCGCATGGTTCTCTCCCTAGCTGACCGGCGATCGGCGAAAGGAACGACGTTCATGGCCGGCGATCAAATCATCATTGGTTTATCCGGTGTGGTTGTCAAGGGACCGAAGCTACCGGTATGACTTGGGCGATGGGCACGGATAGTCGGCTTTCGGATCAGAACAATCTTGTTGTCGTGTCGAAGGGCAAGGTCAGGCGAATTGTGCCTCGCGCCTCCTACCATCACGGGAACTTGAGGAATGCCCTGATCGATGAGTCGGTGCGCCGGGTTGAGGTCACTGGATTGCGTGGCCTGGTGGGTCGGGAGGTGTCCGTCTCGGTTGGGGTGACCCCGTCGGCGGCGTACCGTCACTTCCCAAGCCACGGTCATCTCCTGGCTGCGGTCTCCCGTCGCGCCCGCGAGGCTCTGGCGCGTGCGATGCAAGAGGCGGCTGACGCGTCTTGTGGAGATGAGGCACTCGACGAAGGTGGAGCGAGGCGGGCGCTGGTGCGCTTCGAAGCGATCGGTCGGGCGTACATCCGTTTTGCGGTCACGAACCCTGGTCTCTTCGAGGTCGCCTTCGCGGCGTGCGACGCCGCTCCAGACGCGCCAGATGATCCGTCACCGTGGGAGGTGCTGAAGGAGTGCCTGACCGCCCTCGACGAGGCTGACATGATGGATCGCAGGCACCTTGAGGCCGCGCCGCACATCGCATGGTCCTTGGTTCACGGCCTTGCGACCGTCGGGACCACACGGAATCCGGCCACGATGCATGTCGAGGCGATCACCGATGCGGTCCTTGCAGGCTTGCGCCGGGCAATCGGGGTGCCGGGGACCGCCTAAGGATGTCCCGGTGGAGTGGCACCCGCACTGGCTCAATGGCGCCACATCCTTAATCGTTAGACTTCCGCGGTGATTGAAGTTCCGCGTTTGCTCGGACGTGTGGTCGATTGGGCAAGCCATTGGCGCGCTCGTTGAGATGGCATGACTGCTCGTCTGGCGTGTTGCGTTGGAAACCCGGGCCTGACAGGCTGCGAACCTCGGTGACCGTCGCCCTTGCCGAGGCATGCCCGTGAAGTCGGAATTGCGAGCGTTGATCCGGTGTTGGATCTTTCCGATCGGGATTGTCTCGCTCACGCTTATCGGGCTGGCATCCCCTGCCATCGGGCGCACCGTTGCCTCATTCATGGCGGCTACATCCAACCCGTTCAACACCATCCAGGCCGGGACCGTCCGGCTTGTAGGTGAGACTGACGGATCACCCCTGTTCGATCTCCATGCATTGCTCCCCGGTGAAACGGTTGATCGCGCGGTCGCTGTCGAGAATGCTGGGACCAACAGCGTGCGCCTAGAAATGGGGGTCACCGCCGCTGGTGCGAATGGAGACACGCCGGCACTTGACCCGGTGCGAGGCATCCAGTTGCGCGTGGACCAGTGCAAAACGGGCCCGTGGATTGAGGCGACCACCGCGCCGGGCACCGCGACGCCTCTTGTGGCTGGCCGGCGCCTGGCTTGCCAAGGCGCAACACCCGGTGCCGGTGCAACAGTCGTGCCTGTCTATGAAGGGCCGGTCCTGCCTCGTGGCGGTACCAAGCCAAACGTGCCCACGCCGACCGTCATGCCCGTTCCCGTGCCGGGAGTGCTCAATCCCGGTGAGCGTGCCAGCCTGCGGGTGCGGGCCTCATTGCCGTTTGCAGTCCCGGACGAAAACGGCGACAACCGGGCACCGGGAGGCTCGCTCGACTTCACGTGGCGTGCCTCGGATGTTGGCGTCAATCTAGCCGGCATGCCTCTGGGGAACGTGCGAGGCACACCGGTGACCCAGACCCCAGCAGCCCCAGTCCCGACGAGCACCGCGGCCTCGACGGCCCCCATCACCGTCGCAACCCGGACGTCCACACCAACATCAATCGCCACGGCAACGGCAACCGCCTCGATCGAGTACCCCGCGCTCGGAGGCATGGCCGTCGACCTCGATGGAGGCAGCGATGCGGTCGCGGTCAGTTGGTCGGGCACGCCATCGCTTGCGCAACGGAGCAACTGGTCGTTTGACCTGTGGCTTCGCCCTTCGTCGGTGACCGGTGCCCGGACGATCTACGCTGAGAACGACGCGACGGGCGCGGACGTGCTGGCAATCCGCCTGAATGAAGGCAGACCCGAAGTGGGCACGAGGGTCAGGTCGCGGGACGTCCCGTGGCAGTGGATCGCCGTCTCGACCTCACCCGCCCTGCCGGTAAATGTCTAGTCGCACCTCTCGGTTTCGTTTGCGACCGACAGTGTCGTTCGGATTGACGTAAACGGGTCCACCAGTGCCTCGGAAATCGACGGAGGTGGCGAACGCTTGGCTTCGCCAAGTGTCGCCACGAACTCGCAAACGATTGGCTGGTCAGGTTCGGGGATATCCGCCGGGTTTGCCGGCACCATCGACGAGGTCCGGTTCTGGGCGGATGCACGGACGGTGGGGCAAGTCGCGGCGACGATGCCGATCCGGCTGCGCGGTGTCGAGGACGGCCTGCTTGTGTACTACCCATTCCTGTCCACCGAGACACGTGGCGTCACGATTGCCGACGCGTCGGATCACGGACACTCGGGCATTCTTTCCGGTGGCCTGCGCTGGGTCCGGTCGACCGCACCCATCTCCGGGATTGCCCCAGTCGGCGCGGGTTCAACGTACCGGTCGCTGACGATCACGAACACGACGAATGTCACGCTTGTGGATTATCAAATTCAGGTTGTGTCGCCCTATACGGACGGCGCGTGGATGGTCACTCACCCGGATGATGTCACCGGGACGTGGGTTGTCAATGACACCGGGGAACGACACGCCGGCGCGGCGGTCGGTGGCGTGTCGTGGTTGCCGGGTACCGATGGGTCCGGGATGACACTGTCTGGGAGTGCGTACTTGTCACTCGGTACCGCACCGTCCATTACTGGCACCGGGCCGTTCGCAGTCCATGCACGCATCCGAACATCTGTCGTTGCTGGGCAGGTCATCATGCAGCAACGAGACGCTGACAACTTCAACGGCGAGTACCAATTGCACACTACTGGGCAGGGAACGCTGCGATGGTGGTCTTACGGTGGTGGACAGTATGGGTTCACGGTTGTCTCGTCACGCGCGGTAACCGATGGAGAGTGGCACTCGGTCACCGCCACGCGGGAGGCCGATGGTTCAGGGCGGATCTACATCGACGGGGTCCTTGATGGCTCCAACGCAGCGCCCGCGCGCCCGCTGATTCCAATCACCGTCGCCGTCGGTCGCGACATCCGGGACAACAACGGGCAATTCATTGGACAGATCAGTGATCTGCGAATTTACCGGCGTGCAGTAAGTGCCATCGAGGTGCCCTTGCTATCCGCATGGGTGCAGTCTTCGTCGGCCAATACCCTTCGGTACACGGATGAGAATAATTATCCGCTGCCGTTCTGGCGCGAGTCCGGAGGACGAACCTGGGTTCGGGTTCCCGCAGTTCCGGCGTCAGGCTCGGTGACCGTGCGGCAGTTCTGGGGCAATCCGGCGGTTTCGGATGGCAGCGATGGGGCGGCGACATTCTACGCATTCGACGATTTCAACGGACCTGCGGTCGATACCACTCGCTGGACCATCGTGAACCCTGCTTCCGGCACGGTGAACGTGTCGGGTGGACGCCTCTCCATCTCGTCGGCTGGGGATTGGTGGGAGACTGGAGATACCTCCCTGTACCTGGTGTCCAAGTCGCGTGTGAGCGGTCCCTACGTGACCGAGACCCTGATGCTTAAGTTGCCGCCCAATATCTACACTCGGTCATTTGGTGTTCGGGGATCGGCAGCGACGTCCGCGCCAATGTTTGTCATGCTGTTCAATGTCGATATGACACGGATCACGAACGTCGCGCGCGACTCGTCGGGCGCGACGGCCGTGTATTTCGGCGAGAGCTCGGGCATTCCCACCCCCGGAAACGGCCAGATCGCACGGTTTGACATCGACGGTACGACGATCACCAACCGGCTTGGGAACGCTGTCGTGAACACCCGGACCGTTCCTGGTTGGGACCTCGGGTATCCGGCGCTCACGTCAACGCACACTGCATCTTCTCCTAACGAGTTCGCGTGGTTCCGTGTCCGCAAGTTTGCGGCGACGGCGCCGGCCGTGTCATTCGGCAATGAAACCGAACCAGGTGGGCAGCGGGGCTAGTCGCTCCGAGGCCTCCCAGAGTCCGGCAATGCCGTATCCAATGCGGGAACGGCGGCGCATTCCGGTCACCCCACGACAGTTGCGAGGGCCTCATCCGAGATGCGCAGGGTCTGGAGGTGCAGGTCGATGGTGAGCTGCATCGGCTTTGCGTAGCCCCCAGCAAGGTTCCACACCAAGGGGATGCCTGCCGACTGCGCCGCGCCGAACACTCCGCGGTCGCGATGGCCCAGCGCCTCCTTTGAGAGATATCCGGAACCCAGCGGGTCGAGATCCCACGCATCGCCACCCGATTGGAAGATCACCAGTCCGGGGGTATGTGTTGCGATCAGGTCACGCGTCCATCCCTCCCAGTCAGCCTGGCTGAACCGCGAATGTGGCCCACCGTTTCCACCCTTCCCGATCTCCTGCCGCGTGACGTTGATGATGGTGTCGCGAAGCTTGAGGTGCTGGATGATGTCGTCGGTGCCATTGCCGTAGTGGCCATCCCCGTCAATGATCAGGACGCGCCCAAGGTCCGGATACCCCGCCAACGCCTTGCGTGCGGCGATGATCAGGCCATTGAACGTGCAGTAGCCCCCGGCGAACTTGTAGCCTGAATGATGGAACCCTTGGGTCGCCGAACACGCGATGCCAGACGCGATGTGATAGCCGGCCCGGTTTGCCTCCAGGACGTGTGAGACGGCCGCCCAGAGTGATGCACTCGAATACCGAAGGGCGTGGTTCAGGTTCTCGTCCATCGTGCCGAACCCGTTGCGCGTGCGCAGGCCAAAGACGTTGGCAATGAATTCGGGGTCATGCGCGACCGCGAAGTCGTCATCGGTAAACGGCTCGAATCCGATGGGATCGCGACCCGACTGGGCAATGAACGCCGGGATCTTCTGGATCGAGATGAAGTCGTGGGAAGCGTGCTGCGTGGGGTGGTAGAAGACCGGCGTCAACGGCGCGAGGCGCGTGGATGGGCTCATGGGCATGTCCCTTCAAGGACGCAGGGGGCGACCCGTCTCACACCCGAGATCGCCGGTTCTACTCGTATAGGTATCGCCAAATGGGTTTTGTGACACCGCCAATCGATATGCGGGGTAGCAAAGCAAAACGAGATGCTTGGCCACGCAGTGGAGGATTGGTCGGGTCCGGTAGCCCGCTAGTCGCCCATGGCGTGGATCGCCGACTGGTCGTCCTTTGGTCGGGCGCGCCGCGCGGACCGGAGCAGCAGGGCGGGAACGACCGCGAACAAGGTCAGGGCAGCTACCACGCGATAGACGTCCTGGAATGCCTCCACCGCTACTGTCATCATCAGTTGCTTGTAGAGGGCCAGCATGGCCAATCGCTGTCCGTCGGCACCGCTGCCACCCTGGGACGCAACCCATTGCTGCGCCTGCGCAAACATCTGGGCAATCGCGAAATTATCGGGTGTGGCACCTTGGGTCAGCACCGCCTGGTGGAACCGCATCCGCGATTGCAGCAGCGTCACGAAAATCGCCGCCCCGAACGACCCGAATACCTGTCGGGACACATTCGTCAGCGAGGAGGCTCGGCTGAGCAGGTGCGCCGGGGCGGCGTTCATCGCCGTGGTCATCGACGGCATCATGACCAGACCGAGCGTCACGCCACGGAAGGCGAGCATCCACCGCAGCGTCCAGTCACTGGTTGAGAGGTCGACGGTGGTGAACTGCCAATTGGAGAGCGCCACGAGCGGGAGACCGATCAGCAGCAAGGGACGGGCGCCGAACCGGTCTGTCAGGCGTCCGGCCAAAGGCATCATGGGCAGGATGGCAAGCGCCTGGGCCATGGTGATCAGGCCCGCTTCGGCTGCCCCCAGCCCCCGGTAGCTTTGCAGGAAGACTGGAACCAGCAATTGCGAGCCGAACAGCCCGATGGTCAGCACGAAGGTGACGGCCATCGCAATGCTGAACGTAGGGTCGGCGAAGAGCCTCAGTTCGACCAACGGTTGCGGGACGGACAGTTCCACCCATACCCACGCAATCAGCGAGATGACCCCGGTTGCGATCAGCGCCTCAACTTTCGTGCTCGTCCACCCGTCCGACGTGCCATCTGAGAGCCCGAGGAGCAACGTGCTGAACCCGACTGCCGACAGGATGAACCCCTTCCAGTCGAAGATCAGGTTGCGGATGATCTCGGACTCGCGGAGCATCGCCGAACCAAGCAGGATGCCGATGATGCCAAGGGGCACATTGAGCGTGAAGATAATTCGCCAGTCCAGGTATTCGACGATGTATCCGCCGAGGGTGGGGCCGAGGACGGGGGCGAGGATCAACGGCACGCCGTATAGGCCCATGACGCTGTTGCGTTCCTTGAGTGGGACCGCCTTGTAAAGCATCGTCATTCCGAGTGGACCCATCATCCCGCCTCCGAGGCCCTGGATGATCCGGAACACGATCATGCTGTCGTTGCTCCAGGCGAGGCCGCAAAGCAGCGATCCGCCAGTGAAGAGCGCCATTGTCACGAGGTAGAGACGCTTGACCCCGAGGGTGTCGGACAGGTAGCCAGTGGCGGGAATGATCACCGCCAGCGCGAGCATGTAGCTGGTGACGACAAGCTGGACGTCACTGAGGCTGACCGCGAAAACGGCTGCCATCTTTGGCAGCGCAATGTTCACGATGGTGCTGTCAAGCATCGTCATGAAGGTGCCGATGACGGTGCACAGCAAGACCTGCCACTTGTAGTCGAGGCCAAATCGCTTGGTTTCCGGCAGCCCAGCGGCGGTCGGCTGGGCGATCAGTGACCCGGACGGAAGCGACCCAACGGCAACCACTTGCACAATCTCCAATGTGTCATGCAGGAACGGGTAGAGCGAGAACGGCGGACAGGACGGGTCCCGATGTGACCGGGGGAGGCGACGCTCTTACTTGACGTGAATCTTGACCTCAACCGATGAGCCGAGCAGTGCCGGATGCCCCTCGAGATTGAGCGCGATCCGTACCGGGACGAGCTGTGTGACTTTCGTGAAGTTCCCCGACGCATTAGACGAGGGCAACAGCGAGAAGACCGCGCCGGTGGCTGGAGTGATCGCCATCACCCGTCCGGGAAGCGTCACGCCTAGCGCGTCGATGGTGATCTCGACATCCTCGCCGGCATGAACGCGTCCGATCTTGGTCTCCTCGATGTTCGCGTTCACCCAGAGTTGCGTGGGATCGATAAGGGTCATGATCGGTTGCCCGGGGGCGACGGTGGCACCGACGGCAGACGACACCGAGATCACGATCCCGTCGATGGGGGAGACCACATCGACCCGGCTGTCCGACGCGCCAAGGAAGTCCATTTTCGGTGCGCCGTTCTGGGCCACACCGATTTGCGATGGCAGGACGACTTGCGCGAGGACATCGCCCTTGTGGACGGTTCCACCGACGGCGGTGTTCAGGGATGCCACGCGTCCCGCACTTGTCGGACCCACCTGGACCGGCTGCCCGGTGAGTTGGGCGTTGTCGGTTGACACATAGAGCTGGTCCGTGCGGTAGACGTCGGCGCCGTACCACGCCGCGCCAGCAACGATCAGCAGCCCGATCACCGGAAGGGTGAAGCGCCGTCCTGATCGTTTTGGCCTGGTGTTTGGAAACGGGGCTGACGACGGGCTGGTGGGCGGAGTTGTCGGCGCGTTGACGGTCGCCTGCTCATCCGGCGCGGTCTCGCCGTTGGTTGGGGTGTCTCCCGGCGCTCGCGTGCCGGTGGCGGTTTGCATGGTCATCTCAGTCCCCTTGGAACGGGGCCGCAGCCTAGCGTCCGGTTCCGGCTGGCGCAGGTTGCACGTTCACGGCGTCACCATCGCTCAGGCCTGCGGTGCTTCCGGTGACGACCTGCTGGCCCTCGGTGAGGCCGGTGGCAATTTCCACGCTCGTTTCCGAAACCACGCCGAGGGTCACCGCGACCGGATGGACCCGGCTACCGGCGTCGATGGCAAGCACGGTCCCGGAACCACCGGGCGCCAAGGTGCCGGTGACGGCAGTCTTCGGAAGGACCAGTGCGCCCTCGTTCGCCGAGGTGACGACGCCAACCTGCACCATCATTCCCGGCTTGAGGAGGTGGTCGGTGTCCTTGGGATCGATCCGCACACTCGCGGTCCGGGTCCGCGGATCGATCGTCGGGGTAAGCGTGACGACGATGCCTGATATCGGGGTGCCCGGATAGGCACTCGCCCGTAGGGTGACGACCTGCCCGACGCCCAGTTGACCGAGGAGGGCCTCGCTGATTGTGGCGACCACCTCGACGACCGGCGGGGCGATTGTGAGAAGAGGTGTGCCCGGTCCGACGGTTGCTCCCGGCGAGGTGAAGCGCTCCAGCACCGTACCGTCGATTGGCGCCACGACCTTCGTCTCTCGGACATTCACTTCGGCAAGGGCAAGTTGTGCGCGTGCCTGATCGACCGCGGCCTTCGCGACCTTCACATCCTGAGCCGTGAACGGAACTTGGCGCGCATGCAGCGCAATCTCGGCCTGCTGCAATGCAAGTTCCTGCTGTTCCAGATCGAAGTCGGTATACGGTCGTCGGGCTTTCGCGACCTGCTGTCGCGCTTGGTCGACGAGAGCGCTTTGGGCGGCGATGTCGTGTTCGGTCGCGGGCTGCTGCACGAGACCGAGTTGGGCAGCAGCCTGCCGAACGGCCGCCTGAGCGGCCCGGATTTCCTCATCCTGAGGGCCGGCCGCAAGTTGATCGACACGTGCCTGATCTGACTTGAGTTTCTGTTCAGCGGCGGTCACCTGAGCCGCGAGGGCTTGGCGCTGGGCGTCATGGGATCCGCCGGATGCGCCGGTTTTCAGTGCATCGAGGCGCACTTGCGCGGCCTTCAGGTTCTCTCCAGCGACGGAGAGGGATGCTTGCGCCTGCGCCCGCTGGGCCTCGACCTGCGCCTGCTGGACCGTGAACGCGCCGCCCTTCACCTGCGCAAGGCGCACTTGGGTGGATCGGATCTGCGCCTCGGCCGATGCCACCGCCGCCTGGAGTTGTGCCCGGGTTGCGGGCGCACCACCGTTGTTGACCAGTTCCAGCTGCATCTGTGCGACCATCTCGGCGCGCTGGGCGGCCGCCAGTGCCGTCTCGGCCGCCTTCTTCTGGGCGGTGCAAGTGGTCTCGTCGCGCAGGACGCCATTGTTGCTGCACGCGGTCCCGCTTAATGCTGGGGGAACGCCCTGGTCCAGCCCGGTGTAGGTCGCCTGTGCGGAGTCCTTCGATGCCTGCGCCTGGAAGACTGCCTGCTTCGCCGCAGTGAGTTGGACATCGGTCGGTTTGTCCGCCTGCGCCAGGGCCGCGCGGGCGGCATCGCGTTGGGCGGTCGCGGTGTCCAATGCGGTCTGTGCGGTCTGGACATCGGCAGCGTTTGCTGCGCCGATGTTCGCCTGCGTCGCCTCGGTGGCGGCGAGGCTCTCCTGGAGGGCGAGGACCTGTGACTGGAGGCTGCCTATCTGGCTTTGGACTTGTTGGGCATCCGCAACGCTCGTGGTTGCAAACGCCGTCAAGGCGGCCCGTGCTGAAGCCAGCAGTGCCTCGTCGGCCTCGACCGCACCTTGGGCCGCTTGTCGCACGTCGGGCGTCGCACCCTTTTGGAGGAGTTCAAGTCTCGCCTCGGCGACGTCCACTGCAGCGTTCGCCTGGGCAATCGCTTCCGGGCGGCCGGCGCTCGATATCTGGGCAAGCCTCGCCTCGGCGGCTGAGAGAGCGTCTTCGGCGGCATTGATGTCCTCAGCGCGCCCCCCGTGTTGCAACTGCCGGAGCCGGAGTTCCTGCTGCTGGACCGCGAGGGATGCCCCCGAGATGTCATCGGCCTTGCCTCCCGCCTGAACCTGGGCGAGACGTGCTTCGGCGGCATCGACGTTTGCCTGCGCCTGCTGGAGTTGGAGGGTCGGCATTTCCGACTCCATCTCGATCAGGACGTCACCGGCCTTCACCGCACTGCCGACGTCCACGGTGACCACCTGCACCCGACCGGTCACCTTGGGAAGGACCCCGATCTGGCCCTTCGCCCGGACTTCACCACTGGCGGCAACGACCTGTTGGATGGCGCCCCGACGAACGGTCGTGGCCGGCACCGACACGGCGGCCCGCGCGCCTGGAGGCTCGATGACCGAAAGGGGTGAACATCCGGCCAGGAGTAGGAGGCTGACGGCTCCTACAACCAACCCGCGCCATCGCCACTGATGTACGTGCGCCTCGCTTGCGTCAACCCATCCCGTCGCCGCTGAGCGAATACCCGGCGGATGAGACCGTGCCGGATCCGGTGCGGCTGCGCCGCCGTGGGCAAGGCGTAGCGGATACGAAACAGGGGCGACGGCATGGCTCGGCGTCCGGGTGGTGACGTTCATGTGCTGGCTCCGGGTTCGGGCAAGAGTCCGCTCCGTCATTCCGGAACCGGTAATGGACGCACGTCACGGGGGTGACGCCTGCTGGAGACCAATCGGAGCGCGGGGCGGAGGCCGTAGAGGGGCCGGGTCGGATCCTCAGGCTCAACCCGAACGGGAAGCGTGCCTGGATGCCGACCGGACCACTGGTGCGGGAACCGTTGCCTGCGTTCCGGGATGATCAATCACGGACGCGAGCCCGAAGCGCACTCTACACCAGTCGTTTCAGGTTTGTCGGGTACGAAGCCCGAGTGGCACCACGTTGAACCCGAGCCAGATCAACCCCAACCCGCCGGCATGCTGGTAAAAGCCGTGGCTCCGGAGACTGCGCCCGCGTCGCCCGCCCCGTGGGGATTTTGGGAGCGATCCCGGAGGATCAACCGAAATGCGTCATTTGGCAGGTTCGGGATTGCCGATGCCTGGCCACCGAGCGTCATCGCCGTACCGACCCGCGAGGGCGTGGACCCACGCTTCCTGCAGGTCTATGGCGGTCCGCGTCAGGCGGGCAGCCCGGAACTTGTCCAGGGCAATTCCCGGTGCATGGCCACGGGCAACGAGGACGCTTGACACTATGGTGCCCGAACGTCCCCGTCCACCCCTGCAGTGGATCAAGATATTCTTGCCTGACGAGGCCAACGCGATGACGTCCCGGATGAGCTTGATGAACGCGTCCTCGGTCCCGGTGCCCGGGGCGTTCTTGTCCTTGATCGGAAACAGGATCACGGTCATCCCGAGAGCCTCAGCACGGGTTGCGAGGTCGGCGATGCCGAGGTCGTCGTACTCCCATGGTTCCATCAGCGAGACGATCACATCGATCCCGAACGCACTGCGCAACCGGGTGAGATCAGCCTCGAGGTCACGGTCCCAGCCTCGCGACAGGTCGACCTTGCCCGGGGCAAAGGTGACCCCGATGGTCCCCGTCAGGCCGTGGGCTGAAGCGTCAAGCAACGAAACGTTGATGGGATCGGAAACCGATGTTCTTATCGTCCTCACGGCGTGATCCTCTCGGGATCGGCCTCGTGGCGTACCCAGTGCCCGATCCTCGTTTGCAGGCGACCGGCCAATGGAAGTGAGTTGCGCCGTTGTCACTTCGATGTGAAGGGTCCGAGCAAGCCTCGGTTGTGACACGAGGCCCGGATCGGCGTTGTGAGTGTGGCGTGAGTGCCGAACGCGTCGCCGACACGACCTAGCGCTTTGCCAAATCCCGCACGGTTGCGATGGCGAGAAACCACATGAGGCGGAGACGCGCGAACGGTCCCGACTTTGCCTGCAATTCGGCCAATTGGGAGCGCCCGCACTCGGTCTTCACCAACGTGTGGAACGACGTGTCCATGACAAGAAGCGTACGCGACCGGACCGATTTGTTCGCCGGTCGCTCCGGCATTTGGTCAGATCGCCGTGTCCTCCACCCTAGAACGCGACGTACCCGCCCGCACCCAGTGTGAATGGCAATCCGCCAGACGTTGCGGTAACGAGGCCCCCGTGCTGGTCCTGCACCACACGTCCGATCACCGTGAGGGTCGTCTCACTGGCAATCGCGTCACGCGCACGGTCGACGAGGGAAAGAGGCAGGGCCACAAGGAGTTCGTAGTCCTCGCCACCGTTCAGGCCAAGGGTGCGGGCACGTTCAAGGCCAAACATCGCAACGGCATCCGGATGGAATGGAACCGCGTCGACGTCGATCACGATTGCGACGTTGCTGGAACGTGCCAGGTGGCCCGCCTCGCTGGCAATGCCGTCGCTGATATCGATCCCGCACCGAGCACCAAGTGATGCAAGGGCCGGACCGGCGTGGAGGCGTGGTGATGGCCGGTGGTGCATGGCCAGAAGGCGTCGGGACCGGTCCGGGTCGCTATCGGTTGGTTCACCGCTCAGCAGTGCGAGACCGGCAGCCGATCCGCCCGCGGTGCCGGTGATTGCGAGGACATCCCCAGGCCGTGCCCCGTCGCGACGCAGGATCAGTGCCGGGTCCGCCTCTCCAAGGAGGGTGACATTGATCGTGAGCGGTCCATCCGTTCGCACGGTGTCCCCGCCCACGACGAACGTGCCTGACGCGCGAGCGTGGGCTGCGATCCCCTTGTAGATCTCGATCACGATGCCCGCCTGGTCTGGCTTGAGGGCGATGGAGACCAAGGCGTGACGGGGTCTGGCACCCATGGCGGCGATGTCCGAGAGATTGACCGCCATCGCCTTCCAGCCGAGGTCCTCCGGGGTGGTCCAATCGAGGCGGAAGTGGATGCCCTCCACAAGCATGTCGGTCGTCGCAACGGTCACCGTGCCCGGGGTTGGCGACCACGTCGCCGCGTCGTCACCAATCCCGATTCCGTGCGTCGGCGGGTCCAGCAACCACGCCAAGCGGTTGATGAGCGCGAACTCGTCGGTACCGGCGGTCACCGTGGTGCCTTGCGGTCGGACCGCCAGCGCAAGAGCATCATCGCGTTGCTTCCGTGATTCGATCACGCCCGCTGGTCAGTACCGGGACGACGGGAACTACCGGCGCCGGTCGCGCGGGGACCCGTCGTCCTTGTCGCGGTCGTGAAGGCGTAACTCGCGGGGGTGCATCGCCATGAGGGCCAAGATGTCAGGGGTGCGATCCTCGATCGGCAACCGGTAATCGACCCACACCGCGCATAGGTGGCGCGCGGCTTGGTGGACATCGGCGGGGACACCGTCGGGATACCAGGTGCGGAGATGGGCGGACGTGGTGGTCAGGAGTTCATTCTCCTGCGAGGGGACCTCCCGGCTTGGGACAGCCCGCAAGGGAATGCCACCAAGAGTGCGTCCGCCCGTCATCCTGGTCATCGTTGCAATTCCTGACATGGCGCAAACCCGCGCATGGTGACCTATCGCCAGGGCCACCCGGTATTGCGTGGGTGAGAGGGTACCGCGGGACTAGGCGCGGCAACCCGCGCTTCATCGAACGGTCCGGCTGACCGCGAATCACCGCGTCTGCCTTGGCGCTATGCCTCGTACGGTAGACCAAGGGCGCCGGTGATTGCCCGCATGACGAGGTCCCACGTGTGGCATTCGAGGCGCCCGGGCATCAGGGCGTTCTTGGTCAGGGCCACGGCAAGGTCTCGTGACGGACAGTACATCGGGAGTGACCCGCCAAGTCCGGTGTGCCCGAATGAGTCCGCCCATGGTGATGGGATCACCACGTCACACCCCAGGTGCGGCGAACCGCCAATGACATACCCAAGTCCCATGCGTCCCACCCATTGGATGTGCCGGCCATCGGCGCCGAAGTACGGGATGGTGGCGTTCGCAATCGTCTCGGGCGTCAGCATCCGCACGCCATCGAGGCCGGGTTCGCGCATCGCGCCATACATCCTGACGATGCTGCCGGCGTTGGTGATCATGCCTCCGGCCGGCATGCACCCGGTCTGGAACTCGCGCTTGCCCCTCTCCGCCTCCGTCACTGCAAGTGGCGCACGTTCGGCGTCGGTCATTTCCACCAGTCCGGTGGCGCTGTCCGGGATGCCACTTGGCAACAGGGCCGCAATCCGGTTGGTGACGGCTGGCACGTCCGGAACCCCGCGGTACAGCTCGGGGATGCCCAGGGGCCCGGTGATCTCTTCATGCAGGACCTGCGCGAATGGTTTGCCGGTCGCGCCTTCGATCACCTTGCCGAGGAGGGTGCCGAAGGTCATGCCGTGGTAGCCCATCGACGCGCCGGGTGCGTAGTCTGGCGTGGCTTCCTCGAGGTTGCGACCGGTGGCGTTCAACGACGGGTATTCGGACCGATCGAGGTTCTTGAACGCCTGCAGACCCGTCCGGTGCGAGAGCGCGTGGCGGACGGTGATGCCACCTTTGCCGTGCGCCGCGAACGCTGGCCACCACCGGGCGAGCGGTTCGTCGTAGGCAAGGACACCGCGCTCCACCAGCCGGTGCACGATGGTGGCGGTCACTCCCTTGGACATGGACAAGACCGGGAAGAGTGTGTCCGGGGTCACCAGAGCACCGGGTGCAACATCAGCGATGCCGGCGACTGCGTTGACGACCATCGTTCCCTGATAGATGGCAGCGGCTTGCAGGCCCGTCTCGCCAAGCGTCGCTATGGCCTGGTTGAGGGCGTGCGTGGTCGCTTCTTGCGCGCGCTGATCATGACGTCCTGTCCTTACCTGGGTGTAGTTCGCGACGGACCCTTCATATCCGTCCTCGTTGCCGAAGCACCCAAGGACTGTACGAGTCTCGGAGGTGCGGAGCGATTGCAACCAGGCACACCAATGGATTGAGGTAACTGACGCGCCCAAAAGAAGACCACCCCGGACGGGAGATCCCGCCGGGGTAGTTGGATGGGATCTGCGTGGAAGTGTCTTACGACTGGGGCGCAACCGGACCCCGCGGGCCGCGCATGCCCCCCGGACGAGCCGGCCGGTCTTGCCCGCGCGATCGCACCGGATCAAGCGCAGCGCTTGAGGTGACGGCCGGAGGGGTGGACGCGATACCCGGAGGCGGGTTCATCCCACGGCGTCCCCCGCCTGCCGGTGGCGGTGCCCCATGCACATGGGCGAGGAAGCGATCGATGTGCTCCGGAAGACCGGCCTTTCTCTCGGACGCTTTCTCGGCGGTCAGGACCCCCGCCACGACCTGAGCGTCGATCCGGGTGGTGGCGTCGGCGATGATCGCTTCCTTCAGGCCATTCACGCTGATCCCATGTGCCTCGGCAACCTGCGACAGGGACTTGTCGTGCAGTTCTAGGTCCAGCTGTTCCTCGGTGATCCCGATCGTGTCGGCGGCGACTTCAAGGGCGGCGTACCGGGCCTCGTAGGCTGCGCTTTTCTTGCCCGGCGTGTAGGCGCCGGTGGCCGACGCTGGCTTGACCGGGGGCATTTCCGTCTGGGCCGACGCCGACCCGCTTGTACTTGCAATGGCTGCACCGCTTGCGATTGCCATTGCCAGTGCGCCACTGAGGATTGCCCGCTTGGTGATGATGTTCATGTGCCTGTCTCCCGTGTGATGTTCGGAGGTGGATCCGCTCCACCCGACCGACAACAGGAGTATCGGCAACCATTGCTAAGGCGATGTCAAATCGGTTCGCGTGGTTGCCGACGTCCGGCCAACTTTTTGTAAAGGAATGGGCGACAGTCCCGTGGGGCTGGCCATCACTTGGTGGGATGACGGGATGGACGCTGCCATGGGGTAGATTACGCCCGCCCCGCTAACGTGCCCCGGGCATGGGTACCGGACGCGGGGAAACGTTCGGCGCGCCGTGTGCAGCGCGTGAGTTGAGGAAGGCAGGAGTGTCATGAAGGTTGTGATGGCGTGGTCCCACGGAGCTGACGTTCCGGCGTTACGAGCGGTGTACCCCGGGATTGAGATTGTTGAGGTGGAGCGTGCCTCGCTTGTCGATGTGATCGGGGACGCGGATGTGGTCTACGGCGGTGGCTTGACCGGGGCGGAGCTGCGGGCGGCGCATCGACTGAAGTGGATCCATTCGCCCGGGGCAGGTGTGGAGTGGGTCCACGCCTGCGATGGCCTGGCAGATTCGGGTGTCACCGTGACGAATACGCGCGGCGCCCATGCCCAGACGATTGCAGAGCACACCTTCGCGATGCTTCTCTACTTCACTCGGGGACTCGGGCGCCTGATTGACGCGCAACGGGAGCATCGGTGGGCTGGCAACTACCTCGATAACGTCGGGATCTCGGGCATGACCATCGGGGTGATCGGCCTTGGGCGCATCGGCACGGAGATTGCCAAGCGAGCCCATGCGTTCGACATGCGCGTGATCGCCCTCGACGCGAATGACGTGCCCCGCCCGTCATTTGTCGACCGCGTGCTGCGGGTCGATGGGTTGCCGACCCTCGTGGCGGAGTCCGACGTGATCGTGGTCGCCATCCCGATCACCCCGGAGACGCGCGGGTTCTTCCATGCGGGGCATATCAACGCGATGCGTCCACGGTCCTACCTGATGGTGCTTTCGCGCGGTGGGATCGTTGACGAGGCTGCGGTCGCCTCGGCGCTGCATTCGGGCCACCTCGCGGGTGCTGGCTTGGACGTCTTTGGCAACGAGCCGCTGGAGCAAGGTAGCCCACTCTGGGGTGCGCCGAACGTCCTGCTGACACCGCACGTGTCTGGCACCTCTCACCAGACGACCAGTCTCAACTGGGGGATGTTCGTGGAGAATGTAGGCCGGTTCGAGAGGGGCGAGGCACTCCACAACGTCATCGACGCCCGACGCGGCTACTAGGGTCGCGAACCGGGTGGGTCAATCAGAGGGCAAGTGATCGGGGGCGATGGGCCTAGTGGTGGCGTCGCCGCCCCTGGCCCACCGGGAACGCCGGGAACGCAACTTTCGCCTCCGAAATCCGAATCATCCCATTCGTTAAGGAGCGTGTCAGGTACATTCGAACGGTGATACGCGAACGCCTAGGTCCCTTGCCGAAATCGGATCCGGCTCATTCTGTCCTTGTCCGCCACGTCTTCCCCCAGCTCGGGGTGAACGGCGTCCGTGCCCGCATCCGGACGTACCGCCTTGGTGGATCGAATGCGGTCTTCGAGTACGAGGACCGTGAGAGTGGCGCCAGGGTGATCGGCAAGTTCTATGGTCGCCCGGGCGTCCCCGCATCTGGGGCGATCACGAATCGCATGTTGCGAGAGTTCCGGGCAATCGAGCGGATGCGTGAGATCGGACTCGACGGGCATCCCCATCAAGTGATGCGGGCATTTGCGGCCGTCCCGGAGATCGGCGGGGCACTCTTCCTTGAGCATCTCGAGGGGGAGACTCTTGGTGTGGTCCTCGATGCTGTGGCAAAGGGCAAGCAGTCGTCTGGCGACCTGCATGCCCGTCTGACGGCGCTGGCGTACTTCCTGGCCACGATGCACAACCGGACGGCACGTGAGGAAACGGTGGCTTTTGCCACGGATGTGAAGTACCTGCGGAAGCTGGCGCGGACGTTACGCGAGCTCGGGCATCTTGGGGAATCGGCCGACCGAGAATTCCGGGCACTCGGGGAACGGTGGATGGGCTTTGGGCCAATGTGGGAGGATCGCAAGGTACTCCTCCATGGTGATGCGACCCCAGCGAACTTCCTGTTCAGGGATGGCATGTGGGTTGGCGGTATCGACTTCGAACGCAGTCACTTCGGTGACCGGTCATACGATGTCGGACGGATTGCCGGGGAACTGCAGCATGCCTTCCTCCGCAACCGGGGCTCGCGCCGGGCAGCCGAACCGTTCATCGGGCACTTCCTGTGGGAGTACGCCTGCCACTTTCCGGATCGTAACGATGCCTTCGCGCATATCTGCGCACGCATCCCGTTCCATCTCGCCACGACGCTCTTGCGCATTGCGCGCAACGAATGGGTAACCGGCGACTATCGCGCCGTCCTGCTCGATAGTGCGCGTGATGCACTTGCGTCGGTCGGCCGGTAGCAACGGGGACCAGACACGGGCGACGGGGATTCCGTCGATGGTGCGCGCGTGGGACAGTGTGTCGCGCGCGCACCATCCGGTGAGAGATTTACGGTTTGCAGCAGCGCCGTTGACTACGGTTTGACATAACCGATCACGCCGTCGAGGTTCGTCCCGACGAACTTTGCGTCACGAAGGTCGGCCCCGGTCAGGTCGGCGCCAGACAGATTGGCACTCGATAGGATCGCCCCGGTCAGCTTGGCGTCACGCAGGTTTGCGCCGGCGAGATTGGCGCCCGTGAAGTTCACATCGGACGCATGGATGCCCTTGAGGCTTGCACCGACCATGGTGGCATTGGAGAAGTTCGCCTTGTAGAGGTACGAACCGTCCAGGGTGGCGCCTGACAGGTTGACGGAGTTCAAGTCGGCGTACTGGAGGATTGCGCCCGAGAGGTTGGTTCCGGCCAGGATGACCCGGCGGAAGTTCACGTCGGTGAAGGTCGCCCCGGACAGATCTGCACCGACCAGGTACGCATCGATCAGGTCGGTGCCCGCAAGGATCGTGTTCGCCATGCGTGCATTGGTCATGACTGCGCCAGTCAGGTCGGTGTTCGAGAGGCGCACGCCATTGAGCCGTGCACCGGTGAAGTTCGCGCGGACTAGTACGGCGTTGTTGAATGTTCGGCCTGTCAGGTCCTGGTTCAGGAAGGACTGACCGGACGGCGTTGGCGGCGCTGGAGGTATGACTGGAGTTGCGACTGGCGCGGGCGAAGGTGCCGATGCGGGCGTTGGCCCATTCGTCTTGGCGCCGGGTGACCCGGTTGCGGAGGGAAGTTCGGCGGTCTTGAGTGAAGCGGCCTCGAAACCGAACCGCGCTTTCCAGGCATCTTCTTCCATGACGAAAGTGCCGTAGTTCGATCCGGTGATGCCGAAGAGTGCCACGTCGTCGATTGCCTGGATATGCAGCAGCTGGGGCGCGGCGTCAGTCGCCTCCCATTTGGCCAGGTAGATCGGTGTCCCAAGTTTCACCAAACCGGCCGAAAGCCACGGATCGCCCTTGGGCAGGCTTGCAATCTCGGTCGCCGAGAGTTCCTGCCGTGCGCCCCAATCCACAAACCGGTCGGCAAGGGCCCGAGTGTCTCCGGCCCAGTGCAAGGTTCCTTCGTCGTCGGCCACCCATATGTGGTCGGTGCCGGTGAGGGCTACCACGGCCCCACGGGCCAGCGTGTGCGCCGGGGACGCGAGGGCGGTCGCGGGAAGAAGCGACATGGTAACCGCGATTGCAAGGCGGGCGATGTTCACGGTGGTTTTCCTTCGGAGTGGGACGCGCGGGGCTCGGTGTTCATCAACCGTAAACGATGCAGTAGGGCGAGGGCGTCTGCAACGTGTGGTGGATCCCTTCGTGGTGCTAGTCGTCATGGGAGCGCCCAGCAGTGGTCTGCGGTTCGGTTGTGGCGTGCATGGACGGTTTGGCGGTGTTTCCAGATGGGAGAGGCTGGCCGGAATGGAGAGATGGGCCGGCGAGGGCGCCGGCGCTCCCAGGGTGCCGATTTGCCCTGACTGATCTTGTGGGTTCTTGCTTGGCTCCCAAGCCCGATGCGGCGAAAGTCGGGAAGCTACGTGGTTTGTGGTGGTGTCCTGCCCGGGAGCGCCGGCGCCCTCGCCGGCAGGGGATGTGCCCGGTGGGGTTTTTCGTGCGTCGATAGTTTGGCGGTGTTTCCGGCCTGGTTAAGACCCTCGGAATCGAGAGACGGGCCGGCGAGGACGCCGGCGCTCCCAGGGTGACGAAGTTCCCTGAATGATCTTGTCAGTTTTTGCGTGGCTCCCAAGCCCGATGCGGCGAAAGTCGGGAAGCTACGTGGTTCGTGGTGGTGTCCTTCCTGGGAACGCCGGCGCCCTCGCCGGCAGGGCATGCAGGGTGGTGTGACGCGCCCATTCAGGCTAGTTCGTGGTTGCTGCCAAGCCACATAGGGTCAGGGGGGCAGCGGGCACGCAACATCCCGCCGACCGTCCGGACCTGATTTGCCCTACGCTGGCGTTCTTGGGACGCAACTCGTCAAAGTCGGAGGGCGGATAGATGTACGAGGCACTGGGCGTAGTACCCGTGATCAACGGGTTCGGGACGGCAACCCGGGTGAGCGGTTCGCTGATGCCGGAGCCGGTGATCGCCGCGATGCGCGAGGCGAGTGGGTCGTACGTCCTGATCGACGAGTTGCTTGCTGCTGCCGGTCGCCGCATCGCACAGCTGACGCGCAATGACGCGGCCTACATCTGCTCAAGTGCTACCGCCGGTCTTGTCCTTGCCACGGCTGCGTGCATCAGCGGGGACGACCCGGCGGTCATGGCCGCCTTCCCGCACCCGGGAACGGTTCCCGGTGTTCCCACCAAGGTGGTGATTCACCGTTGTGAACGATTCTCGTATGACTTTTCGGTGCGGTCGACCGGGATCACGTTTGTGGAGATTGGCCCGACCCGTGAGGAATCATTGCGCGGGGTGCGCACCTCCCAGGAAGAACTCGTGCGGGTCCTTGATGGATCCGTCGCGGCCGTGCTGATGGTGCCGAATGGGCCGCATACGTATGGTGCCTTGCCAATCGGTGAGGTCGTGAAGATTGCGCATGCGCATGGGGTTCCGGTCATCGTTGACGCCGCATCGCAGCTCCCTGCCGTCGAGAACCTCTGGCATTTCTCTGGCAATGGCGGCCCTGTCCCGTGGGCGCAAGCCCTGCATGAGGCGGGGATCATCGAGAGTGCGCCCGAAAGCGTTGCCGGGCTAGGGGTGGACCTTGCGATCTTCTCCGGAGGCAAGGGTTTGTGTGGCCCGGCCCCGACCGGGCTTCTGCTGGGCCGGCCAGACCTGATCGATTCGATTACGCGCCAGGGCAGCCCGAATCCACTGATCGGGCGCCCGATGAAGGTTGGCAAGGAGGAGATCTGCGGGATCGTCGCCGCGGTCGAGTGGTACCTCGCGACCGACTTCACCGCGCTTGCCCGGCGCTACGAAGCCGACGTCCGGACCGTGATCGATGGCGTGGACGGCATCCGGGGAGTGGTTGCAACCCGGGTCTGGCCATCGGAGTCGGGCCAACCGATGCCACGTGCCCTGGTGACATTCGGGCCCGAGGCACCACTCACGCGCGACCAGATGCAAGTTCGCCTGATGGGAAACCGTCCCCGGATTGCGGTCTGGAACGAGGGTGACGACGGGTTCCACGTCAATCCACAGACCCTCAAGCCCGGCGAGGCATCGGTCATTGCCGATGTCCTCCGCCGGATCCTGCGTTCGGCATGAGCATCGTCTTCGGGGCGCCCGGATGTTCAATGGTGCGCCACGGTTGGCCCCGGGACTGCGGGGGATAATCTCGGCATGGCCAAGGAAACCCGGGACATCCTCTCCGAACGGTTGACGCCCAACCGGCTGCGCGCGCACTTGTCACTCCCTGGCGACTGGCAACCGTTCCCGCCCGTGGAGAGCCGCGAGGCTTGGAACGCGCTTCCCGAGACCCAGCGCCAGGAACTCGTTGGCCAGGGTGACGCTTGGCACGACTATGACTGGGCACCTGTCAGGGCAACGACCTTTCTGGAGTTCCGACGCAGTGGCAACCGTTCGCGGTTTGAGGAAGTGCACTTCACGCGCCGCCATGCCCTGCACCATCTGGTCCTGGCCGAGTGCGCTGAAGGGCAAGGCCGCTTCCTCGATGCGGTCATAAACGGCATCTGGGCGATCTGCGAGGAGAGTTTCTGGGGGATTCCTCCCCACAGTTTTGCGCCCCTCCACCCTCATGCTGGCCTGCCAGAGGTCACCTATCCGGTCGTCGACCTCTTTGCCGCCGAGACCGGTGCGTTGCTCGCGTGGACGCGATCGCTGCTCGGCGCGCGCATCGACGCCGACCCCCACACGGCCATTGTGACCGACCGTATCGAGCACGAGATCCGCGCGAGACTGATCGACCCGTACCGGAATGTCGCCTGGTGGCCATGGTTACGCTGCGGGAACCGGCCCGACAACAACTGGAACCCGTGGATCCATTCCAACTTGATCGCATGCATCCTGCTCATCGAGACCGATCCGGAAGTTCGGCTTGAGCTGCTGTCCAGATGCATCGCCGGGATGGATGTCTTCCTGAATGGTTACGGCGCCGATGGCGGTTGTGATGAGGGAACGGTCTACTGGCAGCGTGCCGGCGCAAGCCTGTTCGAGGCGCTCGAATGGCTTCATCTGGCTAGTGACGGGGTGCTGGCCGTTTGGGATCTGCCGCTTGTCCGTGAGATCGGGTTGTACCTGCCGAGGACGCACGTCTCCGGTGACTGGTACGTCAACTATGCCGACGGGGTAGCCCGGGTAACTGTCGATGCCGACCTTGCGTGGCGGTTCGGCCTCCGGACAGGAGATTCTGCGCTGTCGGCCCACGGTGCGTATGCCGCCTCACGGAACGTCGTTCGTGGTCGCGTGGACGAAGCCGACCAGCGGCCCCAACGGAAACCAGTGATTGGCGACAACATCCTCTCAATCGGGCGGACGTTGCCGGCACTCTTTGGGGCTTCGGAACTCGGGAACGCGTCTATCGAAGCGCGCCCGCCACTGATCGGGGACGCGTGGCTGCGTGACGTGCAGGTTCTCGTTGCGCGTGCCCGGGCTGGCGATCCGAGGGGGCTCTTCGTCTCCGCACGTGCCGGCCACAACGGTGACTCCCACAATCACAATGATGTGGGTTCGTTCATTATTGCGGTCGACGGCCATCCGGTCCTTGTTGACGTCGGGGTTGAGACCTACTCGGCCAAGACCTTCGGTCCCGAACGCTATTCCATCTGGACGATGCAGAGCGGTTACCACAACCTGCCGTCGGTCGACGGGTTTGACCAATCGCCCGGACGGCAGTTCGGCGCGCGTGTGGTTGGGTGTGATGTGGCACCTGACCGGGTGACGATGCGCATGAACCTGGCAGGGGCGTACCCCGAGGAGGCAGGAATTCGCGACTGGTGGCGCGCGATTACCCTCGACCGTGACCCGGTCACCTCGCCTGACGGCGTCATCACCATCTCTGACACGTGGGACCTGGCGTCTGAGCCCCCCCACCGGCTTTCGCTGTCGCTGATGGTGTCTGGGTTGCCGGTCGCGGTCGCTCCGGGCCTGCTCCAGATTTCCTCACCCGGTCGCGCGCTTTCCGTTTCCTACTCGGCGGTGCACCACGGACGCGGGGGCGATGGCGTCTGGTTGCTGCTTGAACCTGAAATCGAGGAGATTTCCACCACTGATCCCCGTCTCCAGCGGGTTTGGGGGGACCGCATCTGGCGTGTCCGGTTGCACGCTCTGGGCGCACTTTCGAACGGCGAATGGAAACTCGCGTGTTCGGTGCACGGGTAAGTCCCCAGGTGTATGCTGCGGCAATTCGGTGTTGGGCGATCACCCCACGGCCTGTCTGGACGATCGCCGAGGTGAGGGTGGCGTGATGGACGGGGTGTCAAGCGAAAAGCCGTCAGGGTCGTTTCCGGGTAACGAGACATGTGATGCGGGGAACCCGTGGCATCTCACGACGGCGCCGGGGACGTCGGCATACACAATGCACCTCGGGGAGGTTGCCGGGCGCAAGATCCTGGTGTGTACCGTCGGCAAGACGGTCCTGCATTACGATGCGCGATGCGTCGATGACCTCCAAGAGATGTTGATGGAGCGCGGAGATTGGGTCGACCTCGGTGGGGCCGACGAACAACGCACGCCGGCCGAGGGCAGTGTGGAGGCATGGGCCCGCGATCCTTCGAACTCTATTGGTGGGTGGTATGGCCTTCGGAATGGGTACCGCGGACGGTTTGCCGTGTACGTTCCGCCGCCGCTGGAGGCGCTCGGACGGTGCGAACTGGAACACGGTCCTCGGACCAATCGTGCGCGGTACCGTGCGGGCACCTGAACACCGGCAAATGGTTCCGCCCGACCAGCTATCTTCACCCCATGAGTGACGCCAGAACCCGCGCTGAGTCTCGGGTTGCCGCCGTGGTTGACTACTGGATTGATGACGCGTTGGTCCGTGCGATGACCATGGCCCGGATCGAGGCGAGGGTCGATCCGGGCGTTCGTGCCCGTTTGGTCGCGATGACCGATTCGATCACGATTGCCCGGATTGAGGAATGGATGACGGACGAACGCGTCGCCGGCCGCATTCGCGACCTCCTACATGACCATGTCGACGCACGGATTGACGAGCGCATCGATGCGCGGATTGTCGCGATGTCGGCCTCCGAAATGGAACTGGCCAGCGATGCGGTCACTGATGCACGGATCGATCACTGGATCGACGACGCCTTGATCTCGGCGCGCGTGCGATCCCAGATTTCCTCGCGCATCGAGGATCTCATTGACTACCGAAGCCGTGCCTTGATCCGGTCGAGGGTTCATCTGGATCCCGCGGATGACTGACCCGTCACTCTTGGGTTGCGACCGCGCCGAACACCGGTAGTCCGTACCCGAGTACATTACGGTCCGGCAGTGGCAAAGGAAAAAAGATGACTACGAGCCTTGTTGTACTGATCTCCGGTGCCGTGACCGACCCGCAGCTGGCGCAGATCCGTGGGGCATCGCCAACGGCTGACGTTCGCTATTTCTCGCGGCGCGAGGATCTCGAAGCGGTGATTCACGAAGCCGATGTCGTCGCAGGGCACGTGTCGGAAACTGCACTCGAGAGGGCGACCCGGCTCAAGTGGGTCCAGAGTTGGGCCGCCGGTCCGAATGAACTGATGTATCCAGCATTCATCGAAAGTCCGGTGATCGCGACGTCGTGCAAGAGCAACGGCGCGATCCCGCTCGCCGAACACGCGATGATGCTCATGCTGATGCTCAACCGCGACATGCCCCGGTGGATGCGTGCGCAGGCGGAGCGCCGATGGGATGCATGGAGCCACCCGGAACTGAGCGGCCTCACTTGCGGGATCATCGGTCTCGGATATTCCGGGGTCGACCTCGCGTTCAAGTGCAAGGCATTTCACATGCGGGTCGTCGGGATTCGCCGGACGCCCCAACCGACGCCAAATGTGGATCACCTGTACCGACAGGACCAACTCCACGAGTTCCTGGGGGAGTCGGACTTCATTGTGGTGACCGCACCTCGGACGCCAGAGACCACCGGCATGCTGGGCGAGGCCGAGTTCCGCGCGATGAAGCGGACGGCATATTACATCTGTTTCTCACGAGGCGGAATCGCCGATGACGATGCCCTCCTTCGCGCCTTGAACGAGGGTTGGATTGCGGGTGCCGGCCTGGACGCTCATTCGGTGGAACCGTTGCCCGCAGATAGCCCGTTCTGGTCGGCGCCGAACACTCTTGTGACACCGCACAACGGCGCATCGACCCCGTTCACGCGTCAACGTGGGGTCGACATCTTTGCCGAAAATCTCCGTCGCTACATCACCGGCGAACCGCTCATCAACTTGGTCGACAAGTCACTGGGGTACTGACCGTATGGGGCAGGATTGGCGGCCACGTGCGACGGTCGAATGGTTTGGCGGCCGATCATGCGTCTGACCCGGCGGATGCTTGGGCACGTTGCCGCAGGCATCGCTGCGCTGGGTGCCACTCGGGCGGAGGCCGGGTCATCGCAGGCACCGGTCATTGCTTGGGGATCGCACGGTCGTGGCGATGGGCAGTTCATTGCGCCGCGGTCCCTCGCGATTGAACCCGGAGGATCGCTTCTGGTGGTCGATACCGGAAACGAACGCATCCAACGGTTTTCCCGAGGTGGGATCTTCCTGTCGAGCTGGGGACGTCCAGGGTCCGGCCCGGGCGAATTCATCCACATCTCCGGGATCGCTGTGGATGCGACCGGCGATGTGTACGTGACCGAGACTGGGGGTACCAAGCGCGTTCAACGCTTCTCGCCCTCAGGTCGTTTCCGGGACGCGTGGGCAGCCCCGGGGATCGCGCGTGGGACCGATTTCGAGAAGGAAGTCGCGCCGTTCGTGACCGCTGGAATGGTTCTTCAGGGACCGCAGGCCATTGCCATTGGCCCTGACGGCACGATCTACACGTCGTGGACTCACCTGTCGAACGGCCTGATCCGGGTCCTTTCGAGCTGGATCTGTTGTCAGGCTCCCGACGGAGCGGTTACCGGCTTGATTGCCAAGATCGCAAGCGATGGTGTGCATGTGTACGAGATCGCTGGCCTGGCAGTAGACCGGACCGGGAGGATGGCAATTGCCGAGACCGACCGCTATGCGATGGACGACGATGGCGACAGCAGACTTGAGATTATCGTCGGTGGCCTCGCAAACCAAACCCCCGATCAAATCGCGCCGATCTCTCCTTACGCGTCGCTCATCATTGGGCGATTGGGGACTGGATCGGACGAGTTCATGCGTCCTACCGGCGTCGCGTTCGGTCGGGATGGTGCGATCCATGTGGCTGATGCCGGTTTGAACCGTGTCCAGAAGGTTGATCCGGATGGACGTCCCTTGGCGTCGTGGGGCCGACCGTGTGGGGTGCCATGCGTACCAGGGATGGACGCCTTCGAAGCGACCGCGGGCAACGGCATCGGCGAGTTCTCCTCGCCTCACGGGATCGCCGTCGATGGTGACGACACGATCTTCGTTGCGGATACCGGGAACCACCGTATCGTCCGGATTGACCTGGATTGACGGGTCGGGTGGATGGATCGGAGTGAATAGTTCGATGAAGGAACGGGTCCGGATTGCGATGGTCGGTGCGGGCCGCCTCGCCAACTCTGTCCACTACCCGTCATTGGCGTCATTCCCTGACGTCGACATCGTCGCGGTTGCCGACATTGACGATGCCGCCCTGACGTCCACGGCTGACCGGTATGGGATTGCGGGACGCTACTCGGACTACCGGCGCATGGTGTCGGAGATGAGGCCGGACGGAGTCTTTGTGATCGGGCAACCCCACCTGATGTACGACATCTGGGTCTGGTGCCTCCAGCAAGGTCTCCCGTTGGCGATCGAGAAGCCGCTTGGTCTTTCGATGCATCAGGCGCGGATCCTGACGCACCTCGCCGAGACCGCCAGTGTCGTGACCCAGGTCGGCTTCCAAAGGCGGGCCGCTCCGATTCTCGTGACGCTTCGGGAACGTGTCCGCGCCTCCGGTCCAATCACCCAAGCGATGGTCCAGTTCTACAAGCGATGGTCCAGTTCTACAAGCCCGGTCCCGAACCGATGATCGGTGCGCGTGACCGGATGATGGACGACTGCGTCCACGCGATCGACACTGTCAGGTGGCTATGCGGCGATGGCCGTGGCACCCAGAGTGGCGCCGAGGTCGTTGCCGTCGAAAGCCGGTGCCGTCGGATTGGCACGCCGGATATCAACTGGATTCACGCCTCACTGACGTTCGCGAATGGTTCCCAGGGGATCATCCTGTGCAACTGGGCCTCGGGACGCCGGATCTTCCGGATCGAGATGCATGCCCCGGGAGCGTGCGCCGAGGGAGATCAGGAGGGTGTCATGCACTACTTCGACGCAACCACCGCGCCGGGAGAGGGTGTGCATTACGAGGCGCAAGCGGTCTCGGGAACCGACAGGACGATAGACGCGCGCGGGTTCCTCGCGAAGGATCGCGAGTTCATCGATTCCCTGTTGACCGGGCGACACCTGACTTCATCACCGTTCCGCGATGCCATCAAGACCATGGAAGTCGCCGAGAGGATCCTCGCACAGGCGCTCCTCGCGACCGACTGAGCTGAGAGCCCGGGTCAGGTCGACCCAACGCGCACCGTGCGTGCAGGATCGTTTGGCCTGAAGGGGATGCAAACACCGATGTCCGATGCCAAGCCGACCGTCCTATGCCTGGTCAACGGGATTCTCCGTGAACAACTCTTCCATCCGGCCACCGTGGCCCGGATTGACGCCGTTGCCTCGATCCGCTGGCTTTCCGACGACGCTTCCTCCCGGAGCCCTGACACGTGGCGGGTTGAACGCGACGATGTGTCCAACGTCCTCGGGACCTGGGGCATGCCAACCTTTGACACTACATTGCTTGACACGTTGCCAGCGTTGCGTTTGATTGCGCACGGTGCCGGCACGGTCAAGGGGTTTGTCACCCCGGAGGTGTTCGCACGAGGCGTCCGGGTCACGCACGGAGCGGTCGTGATTGCAGCGGCGGTCGGCGAGTGGTGCCTGATGGCGACACTTTCCGGGTTGCGTATGGCGATGTCATTCCACGAGAGCATGCGTGCCGGTGCGTGGAAATCGTCGCATGAGGGCCACGGAAACGAACTCGCGGGGAAGCGGGTGGGCCTGATCGCGATGAGCCAGACAGCCCGGGCATTCCTGCGCTTGCTCGCACCATTCGGGTGTGAGATTGGGGTCTACGATCCGTACCTTTCTGACGAATCGGCGTCGTCACTTGGGGTACGGAAGGTTTCGGCAATCGATGACTTGTGCGCGTGGGCCGACGTGCTTTCAAACCACGTTCCAACCACACCGGAGACCGACCAGTTGATCGGGGCACCACAACTCGCACGCCTTCGTAATGGCGCCCTGCTGGTCAACTCGGCACGCGCCGGCGCAATCGACCAGGATGCCTTGCTTGCCGAACTGCGATCGGGGCGGATCCGCGCGGCCCTGGACGTTTACCCGCGCGAACCATTGGCGCCCGATGATCCGTTTCGTACGCTTCCCAACGTGTTCCTGACACCTCATATCGCGGGTGCGTCATGGGAGGCATGTTCGCGCATGGGTGAGGTCATGGCCGATGAGATCACCCGGTTCGTCCAGGGTGAACCATTGCGCCATGAAATCCTCGCCGAACGCCTCGGCACGATGGCGTGACCAGCTAGCAAGTCCGTCATGCGCCGGACCAGTCAAAGAATAATGAATTGTCTGACACTCGATTCACGGTCTTTACGAAGCCATGGCGTGATCAGTCTCTATCCGAACTCGCTGAAACGGTCTCATCCCTCGGGTTCTGGGGTGTCGAACTCCCGGTCCGCCCGGGTTTCCAGGTCACACCAGTTGCGGTTGGCACAGTGCTACACGAGGCAGTCCGCGTGCTCACTGATGCCGGTGTGGTGATCGATACCGTTGCACCGTCATTCTCAGAGGCGTTGACCGACCGCATGATCGAAGCGTGCGCGGCGAGTGGCGCGCGACTGGTGCGCGACTGATGCGCGTCTGTGTCGGGATGCCTCGAGGTGTTGGCTACCTCGAACGGATTTCCGATCTTCAACGGCAATTCGAAACGGCTGTGCCCCGTCTGGCTGCGTCTGGGATTTCGCTCGGCGTGCAGAACCACAGTCAGCACGACATCTCGCACGCCCTAGGACTTCGCGAACTGGTCCGGCCGTTTGATCCTGATCAGATATGCGCGGTCTGGGATCCGGCGCACACGGCCCTGAACGGCGAGATCCCCGAACACGCGGTTGACATCATCTGGCCCCACCTTCGACTTCTTAACCTCAAGAACGCAATCTGGAAGCAGGTCAATGGGCCCGAGGCATCGGTCGCGAGGTTTGCACCATATTGGACCGCTGGCCGGTGTGGACTGGCGCCATGGCCCGACGTCGTGCAGCTGGTCAGGCAACGGGGATATGACGCGCCCGTGTGCCTGCCGGCCGAGTACACCGATGAAACTGAGCTGATCCGTCTGGTGAGCGAGGACCTGGCATTCGCACGGTCCCTGTTTGCCGCCTGATCTGGACCGCATGGGGCTGACGCATGACCATCATTCCCGACACTCAGGACCTCTGGACCGGTGGGATCGGCGGGTATCACACCTACCGGATTCCCGCGCTTGCCGTCACGACGGTCGGCACCATCCTTGCGTTCTGCGAGGGTCGCCGGCATGGGTCTGGGGATGCCGGGGAGATCGAACTGCTGCTGCGGCGCAGTGTGGATGTGGGGGTGTCATGGTCGTCGTCACAGGTCGTGGATGCACAGATCGGGTTGACATGCGGCAATCCCGCCCCGGTCGTGGACCAGTCGACCGGGACCGTCTGGCTTCTCATAACCCGCAACCGGGCCGACGCCCATGAAGACGACATCCGCAAGGGGCTTCATTCGCGGACGGTCTGGGTCACATCCAGCGATGATGATGGCATCACGTGGGCCGTTCCGGTGGAGATCACTTCCGAGGTGAAGCGACCTGAGTGGACCTGGTACGCGACTGGCCCCTGCCACGGGATCCAGTTGAGATCTGGGCGGCTCGTTATCCCGTGCGATCACCGCAGTCGCAATCCACGCGACGGTTCGGAGGCGAGGCACTCCCACGTCATCATTTCCGATGATCACGGTGCGACATGGCGGATTGGTGGGATCGTTGACGCAGAAGGCACCAACGAGAGCGTGGCAGTTGAAACAGCCGACGGTGGGGTGTACCTGAACTGCCGGGATGAGGCGCGCCGTGGCCGACGGATCGTTGCACGCAGTCTCGACGGAGGTCTGACCTTCGGTCCGGCTGCCGCAGACGACGACTTGCCTGAACCGACTTGTCAGGCCTCGGCGGTCTCGATCCCCGAGGCAGATGTCATCGGGCAACTCGACGGATACGCGCTTGGGGATGTCGTGGTGTTCGCCAATCCGGCGAGCGGGACACGTGACACCTTGACCATCCGCCTGAGTGTGGATGGTGCCCGGAGTTGGGTGGCTTCCCGTGTCGTCGAACCCGGGCCGGCGGCGTACTGCGACCTGGCGGTGACCGGCGACGGTTCGATCCTGTGCTTCTATGAGACCGGGTCACTACGTCCCTACGAACGGCTGGTACTGGCCCGGTTTGATCTGGGTTGGGTGGCTTCGCGCGACCACGATTGATCGGTAGTCGGCAACCCGGGCAGCGCGCAGGGAACCGCCCGGGTTGTTTGACCAGTTGGATAAGCGCGCTTTACCAGTTGGTGATCGACCCGTCACGACGACGCAGGTAGTGTGTGCGTTCGTGGTTCAGGTCGGGAACGAATTCCGAATGTGCCCCGGCATTCTCGTCGAACTCGACGCCGAGGCCGGGACGGTCGGAGACGATCAGGCGTGGGCCGACGCGCTCGTGCTGGATCGGGAAGAGCCGTTCATCATAGAAGCCAGTCTTCTCGGATGGTGACTCCCGGATTTCGAGTGAGGCGAAGTTCGTCACGGCAGCGGCAAGGTGCGCGGTTGCGGCGAGGCAGATCGGCCCAAGCGGGTTGTGGGGCATGAGGTCGATGTAGTGCGCCTCGGCCCACCCGGCCACCTTCATCGACTCGGTCAGGCCACCGACATTGCAAACATCAAGTCGCACGAAGTTGGTGATCCCGCGTTCGATGTAGGGCAGGAACTGCCACTTTGAGGCGAACTCCTCGCCGATGGCGAACGGGACATGCGTCATCTTGCGCAATGCCTCGTATGCCTCAGGGGTCTCGTCCCGGATCGGTTCCTCCAGGAAGTCGAGCGTGTCCCGGCCCAGTTTCTGGCAAAAGGACGCCGCTTCAGCGACCGACAGTCGGTGGTGGTAGTCGATGCCGAGGACGGCCTGCGAACCCAACGCTTCCCGTAACTTGTTCAGCCAGTGGGCGGTTGGCCCGATGCTCTCCCACGGTTCAAAGACCCCTTCACCGGCCTCATTCACCTCGTGGGGGGCATGCATGCCGGTCCGGATGATATTCCACCCCTGCGACATGAGCATCTGGGCCTGTTCAATCAGGCGTGGCCCCATCGGTGCCTGGGTCGTGGCGAACATGTGGCACCAATCGCGATGCTTGCCTCCGAGCAACTGGTAGACCGGCACCCCAAGTGCCTTGCCCTTGATGTCGTGGAGGGCGATATCGATGGCGGAGATGGCCGCGGTGAGGACGCGCCCGCCTTCGAAGTACTGGCTCCGGTAGAGGTCTTGCCAGATGGCACCGATGTTGAACGGGTTCTTCCCGATGATCAGTTCTCGATAATGCCGGAGTGCACCCATGACTGCCAGTTCACGAAACGAGAGGCCAGATTCCCCCCATCCGTGAATGCCCTCATCGGTCTCGATCTTGATGATGAGTTGATGCCGGTAGCCGACCTTGGTCGGTAGCATCTTGAGGTCGGTGATCTTCATGCGTTCTCCCGATTCCATCCGTCACCTGCGATGGTGACTTTCTCAGGATAGCCGGGCGGTGGGGTGCGCGGTCCGGCAGGAGGTGGATCCTCCGTCACCCTGCGGATGGCAGGATGGTTGTGCCCGCGATTGGAGCACTCTTCGAAAGTTGTGGGGCGACCCGGTTTGCAAGGTGTTCGAGTCTTTGGGCGACGGTGTGGAAATATTGCGCGCCGATGTCAATCTGGCCGACAAACCGGGTGAGACCGATGGCATCGCGCAGGGAAGCCAGTTTGTCCACGACTTCGTCCACTTCCCGCCGACGAGAGAACCGCCAAGAGCGATCATCTGTTCGAAACTGCGCCGAGGAACTGGACCTCGGAACAGGGGTTCAAGGTACGCGGAGTAGAACGGGAAGAAGTCGTGGTGCGCCTAGCGGGTGGCCTGCGGCGGGGCCGACTTTGCCTTGATCTTCCGTTGGGCGGCGACGGCGTCTCGCCAATCCTCATACTCAGGCTCACCCTCGCTTGCCCGTTCCCATTCCATTCGGGTCCGCTCGAGTTCGACACGGGCACGAAGCCACGCCTTGTGTTCGGGCATGTCGACGCTCGCTATTTGGAATGCGGTGAGGGTGCGACGCACCTCGACGATGGCATCGAATGTCTCTCGGGCGATTTCAAACGTGGTCCGCACGCGCGCCTCGTCGGTTTCGGCGTGATTGTGCGCATCCCACGTCCGGTTGTACTCGGACCATGCGCGCTGCGTCTCCAGTTCGGCGGTACGTGTCGCGTCCCAGGCAAACTGCATTTCGGCGCGTGCGGCGGCCAGTTCGTCATCGTCAGGCGGTTGAGCAGGGCCAAGCTTGATCATGGCGCGACGATACCTGAACTCGTGCAATGGTCGAGGCCCGGGCGTGTTCGACGCAGAAGCCCGTAAACCCCTACCACTAACCGGAAGATTCCATTATTGGAATGTGCAGCCGTCTGCGTCAGCGCCCCCACGCAGGTTTGCTGAACCCTGGGCCCTCAGGCATGAGGATGCATCCGTCTTCGAGGGTTGCGCCGTCGGGTAGGAACCCGCTTTCCATGTAAATTGCATTCGGCATCGCGGCAAGAAGGTGCAAGTGGGGGCCCCCGCCATGCGAGGCGTATGCGACATCGAATGCGTCGGCCATCGCGGCGATTTCTAGGCACTCTGTTGCGCCGCCCGCTCTCCTGATGTCCGGTTGCACGATGTCGACCGCCCGGCGTTCGAAGAGGTCGCGGAATTGCCGCTTGCCAAAATCGTTCTCCCCGCTTGCGATCCGGATATCAAGCGTCGACCTGAGTTCGGCAAGGTGCGCGTGATTGTCGGCGCGAAGGGGTTCCTCGAACCAGAAGCAGCCAAGTTCCTGATACACCCGTCCGCGTCGGATCGCCTCCGAGACATCGAAGACCTGGTTCGCATCGACCATCAGCCTCCGGTCGTGGCCGACGATTGATCTAACCGCCGTGATCCTGGCGACGTCTTCCTCAAGCGTGGGGCATCCGACTTTCATCTTGACCCCGTTGAAACCCTGCGCCATCGCCTTCTCCGCGATGGGCTTGAGTTCCTCGAACGAGAAGTTCAGCCATCCAACCATCGCGTAAGCGGGCATTCGGTCGCGCGCGGCCCCAAGGAGCCTCCACACGGGCTGGCCCATGGCGTGGCCCATCAGGTCCCAGAGTGCGACATCGATCGCCGCGATGGCCAGGAGGGTCAAGCCGGTCGACCCGTGGTAGTCCGTGAGGCGCCAGAGAATATCCCGGACCTTCCGCACCTGGAACGGATCCTGACCGATGATCTCTGGAGCCAGTTCTTCCTCAAGGATCTTGGCGAGGATTGCCGGTGCACTCCGCAGACGACCGAAACCCGTCGAGGAGGTCCCGGCGACGACGTCGCGGATGCCATCGGTGGCTTCGATGCGGACGTTGATGTTCCCGCCACCGTCGAGGACTTGGAGGGCATCGCTGATCGGGCGGGCGCGTGGTGGGGCGATATCGAAGTTCACGACAACCCGGCTGATCTTCATGGTTCATCGCTCCAACCATGGCTGGACGGGTCATTCCGCCGACGGACACCATGGATCTGCCGGTTCGACGCCGGTAAGCCAAGCGGGTTGCATCCTACCCGCTCGGCTTACCGGGTGAAATGCCCGCACCCAAACGTCGGCCAAGACCCTGTTCCTTCCGAGGGACGGGTCTTGGCGCAATTGATGCCCGACACCTTGCCTACTTGAGGAGTTCCTCAATCTGGGGCTTGAGTTCCACCATCATCTGGACGGCGGTCTTCTGACCCGCACGGACGGGAATGTAGGCGTCGTTGTAGACCTTGTTGATGTCGGCGAATTTCGCGACGTACGGGGTTGGTCGGACCGACTTCATGTTTTCGGCGTACGCGGCTGATGATTCCCAGTCCTTGAGAGGCATTGCCGTCGCGATTGCCGCCTGGGTGGAAATGCGCCAGGGCAACGTAAGGTGACGATCAAGCATGAGCTTCTCCGTCTCCTTGCCAGAGTGGTACATCGCGAAGTTCCAGGCGGCGTCGGTTTGCTTGCTGCCCTTGAAGAGGTGGACCCCGACGGACAGCCCTCGGACAATCCGCCCTCCGGGACCTTTCGGCATCGGTGCCATTCCCTTGCGGAACGTCGAAGCCAGGACGTGGGGGGCTAATGAGTCGTTCGGTTGCAGTTCCATCGCGGCCCGTCCGGACCCGAATGCTGCGCCCCATGTGGCTGACGGTGCGGATGCGAACTGCTTCCACTCCTCGTCATTTGGAGACACGGCGTACTTCGCTGCCAGATCAGCTTGGAACTGGATCGCGTCAAGCGCGGCCTTGCTGTCGAGCACCGTCTTCTTGCGTTCCTTGTCCCACAAGTCACCGCCGAATGGCCAGATGACCCCAAGTTGGATGTCGAGGAAGGTCGCCATCCAAACCGCCCCGAAGACC
Source organism: Chloroflexota bacterium (assembly GCA_947446285.1). GTDB lineage: Bacteria > Chloroflexota > UBA11872 > UBA12225 > UBA12225 > UBA12225. Next base: position 7 of record CANFGH010000011.1, on the reverse strand, counting down.
TTCGTGG
>CANFGH010000010.1 GCA_947446285.1 Chloroflexota bacterium | reverse complement strand
GGTTTGGGTGGCTTCGTCGGGACCGCGGTCGGTTTGGGTGGCTTCGTCGGGACCGTCCACACCGGCGACGGCATCGGTGTCCCCTGTGCCTCCCCAAAAAGCGATGATGCGGGCGGCGGCGGTGTCACGACCAGCGCCGGACCGGTCCCGCCAGTGATCACTTGCAATTGCTTGAACAGCGTGGTGATCTCGGCCTCGGGTACCGGCACCATCGGTACGCGTTCGCCGGCACCCGGCACCGCAACCGCTTGGCCTCTCGCGACCGATTGCGCACTGCGTTCACCCGCGGCGACCGGCGGCGGAGGTGGTGGCGGGACAACCGTCACCTGCCCCTGCTTCACCCGCTGCGTCTGCCCACCGGCGATCACGTCGAAACTGCCAGACGTGCTCTTGAACACCTGCACCTGATCCTTCGTGACAGTGATCTCGAGTTCTGTCCCGCGCACGACCGCCACGGCCGACTGCGTTGAGACTTGCACGCGCGAGGCCGGATTGAGCAGGCTTGCCACCTTCGCGACAGTTGATCCGACCGCCTGCCCGAAACTCACCGTCGACGCCCCACTCTGGCGTTGCGTCATCTCCTGCACCATGATTTCGGTCTCAGGCGCGATGTCCACCTCCGTCCCTTGGAAGAACGTCAGCTTCGCCGAACCACCTGACCCGGTGAAGATGCGGTCGCCGACGACCACGGTCGCCCCGGACGACGCCACGTCACGGTTCCCGGTGGCACGTTGCACCTCCACCGGCGACGTCAAGACCGTCAGCGTCGCCTGGGAGTTGAGCGTCGCCTGTGCATCGACGGGATCAGGACGAAACATCGGCATGCACATTGCGGCGACGACCGCCACAAGAATGGCGATCGTCGACCACCGCCGACATTGAGGAATATGCCGTTTCATCGCAACACTTCATCGAACCGAACCGTTACCAGTGCCCGGCTAAGGTCAACGATTGACGTCAGTGACCGCCCGGCAAGGACCGACTCGAGATCCGGATTCCCCATGGGATCGACCGCCGCGACCATGTAGCCCGTTGCATTCACCACATGATCTGCAAGTTCGCGGGTACGGGGAGGACTTGCGCCGACCGCAACCTCCCGCCCGGTATCCCGCACGAACGCTGCCGAAAGCATCGCGAAGGTCACCGGCCGTTGGATTAACCGAGCATCCTCGGCAATGGCATCGTCCTTTGCCGTCTCATACACGAACTGCGTCTGTGACAACGCAGCCCAGCAATACGGCAGGAAACCCGTACCGTCGCCCGGGTCTTCGGCGCGACCATCACCATTGTGATCGGCATAAAAAAAGCCTTGGCGCCCCTCCACGAGGTTCACCAGTTGCTCCGCCGTGCGCCGGACGGTATCCCAATCACCAGTAATCGCCGCTTCCCGTAGCACCCACGCTTGGTGACGCGCGATAAGCGCCTGTTGACGCAACCCGGGCACCGTAGCGACGCCGTACCTCGATCCGGGCCAGCGACTCAGTAGGCGCCGGACTTGTGCCAGCGACGCTATATCTAGCCTGCCCGCACGCAAGACCGTGCTTCCCGGCTTCACCCCGGCATCTCCGGTCTCGCGCGTGATCACGACCTGCGAATACTGGGCAATCAGGTTCTCACCTGCGGGTTGGTCCCATGCGAAATTGGCCGTCCCATCAGCGCGCAGCACCAGGTCGCCGAGGTAGCGCGCCGAGGTGCCATCGTCACTGAGAAGCCAGACTCGCAAGGCGTCACCAATGGTCGGTGTCACGAGGGCCGAGACGCTAACCTCCAGCCGGTCTAGCGAGGCCTGCCCATCAACCAGCGACGCGCTTCCATGGGGGTCATGCGTACGCCCGGCACCCACCGGGATGGACTGCCCGGCAACCGGCGACGCTGCGATCGCAACGATGAGAGTTGCGATAAGGACCGAACTCCACCAGACCCCGCCTCGGTATGTCGTGGCGACAGCAGACATGCAGACACCTCATTGTCTTCGCATATTACCCCAAGTGAGCTTGTGGGTGTCAGGGAATATCCCCGGAACCACAACCAGTTTACGCAACGGTGCTGTCTGGATCATGACTACGTCAGCGTCGTAGGGAGACCGATCTTCGAAATGGGGAATACCCGTATGGAAACGGAAACGGGTCTACGTTGCACGGACGAGCACTACCCGTCAATCCCGCCAAACTTCAGGGCCGCCACCGTGACACTCGCAAGGAACAGCAGGGAAATCACCACGGCTACTCCGACGCGAGGCCCGACAGTCCGCACCGCCTTCACATCCACGCCGAACCCGAGACCGGCCATCGCCAGCATCGTCAGCAACCGGCTGACCTGCTTCGCCGGGTCGACGAGCATCACTGGCATCAGGTCGAGGCTTCGCACAGCCGCCAGCACCAGGAAAACCGCCACGAACCACGGCACGTACGTCGAGAGTTTCGCCGAGGCAGCCCCCGTCCGTGCGCCCCACACCCGGAAAGCCAGGCCAATGATGACCACCGCCGGGCCAAGCAGCAGCACGCGCGTCAGTTTCACCAGCGTCGCCACATTCCCGGAGAGTTCACTGACCGGAAAGGCCGCGGCCACCACCTGCGGGACGGCATAGACGCTCATCCCCGCCAGCACACCGTACTGGTAGTTCGAGAGCATGAATGGCGCGATCAGCATCGGCAAGCCAAGCACCAGCAGCACACCGATCACGGCCGTCAGCCCGATCGCACTTGCCACATCCTTCTTCTCGGCCCCGATCACTGGCGCGAGCGCGGCGATCGCCGAGTTCCCGCAGATCGAGTTCCCGATCGCGACCAACGCCGCCAGGTGCACACCAAGACCGAGGGCACGCCCCACCGAGAAACTCACCACGATGCCCGCCGCCACCCCGCCAAGCACGAGTGCCAGGAGCGCCGGTCCAGCCTTCAGGATGTCAGGCATGTAGACGCTCACCCCGATGAAGGCGACGCCGGTTTCAAGCACATGCTTGGCAACGAACGACGCCCCCGCCGTGTAGGGCTTGCTCCCATCACCCATCACGCTGCGCACCAACACGCCGATCAGTAGCGACAGCACCAGCGCCTCAACCAGCGCGTTCCCGAACGCACGGGTCTCAACCTCGGCCAAGCCCCAGCCCGCGGCCGCAATCACGCACATCAACCCGGCTCCGAGGGCCCACGCGGGCAACACGCGCGCCTGACTGGATTCGCTCATCGTGGTTCCTCTTCCCGCACTCGTCCCCGGCACATCGTGACCACTCCATATGTGATGGATGATCAGCCGTGCCGTCGGTGCTACCCGGTTTCCGGCATGAAGGACGGCAGCGTCACCCCCGCGAACGGTGGACACGCACCACGTACCTGATGGACATGCATTTCCACGTTGCGCCCACCCCACGCATACACCTGTTGAACCAGATCCCCACACTCCACTGGCACCAGAAAGACAGGCGAGTGCCCGCGATGCCGGTCCAGTTCGGCCAGCAATACTGCAGCCGCACCCGACTCGGTGCGCGCTACACCAGGACCCACCATCCGGCTTCCCGGGTGAGCGACCGACGCAACGACCGCGTCGAGGCGCCCGTCACGGCCATCCAGGACTGAGACGTGCCAGATGCCGGCCCGGTTCACAATGCAATGCGCAAAGTCACCACCACGCCGGATCCCCGTCAGTTCTTCCTCAAGGGCCACGATTGCAGGCACGTCGGCAGTCGTTGCCGAGCGCACCTCTGCCCGACCCGGTGCATCATGCGAAAGCCCACTCGCGGGTACCGCTAGCAGGATGTCCTGATAGGTACGCCTCGGCACAAATCCGGCACGTGTGTAGAGCGAGAAAGAATCGAGATTCATCGCACTCGACACCAACCGCACTGGCAGCCCCCGTGCATCCGCCAGATCGGTGATGTGTCGCAACAGGCGCCGCGCGACTCCAGTCCCGAAGTGTGCCGGATGGACATTCATGATCCCGAGACTGACATGCGTCTCGCGCGGATGGAAAAAGCACGACCCCAGCAGTCGGCCGGTGAGCGGATGGACCGCCAAGATGCAGCATCCGGGATCGAGCGCCTCGTAGACCTCGGGAAAGACCCGTGCCACATCCGGTCCACCCGCGAATATCGCCCTGGGCCCCTTGGACGCGTACCAGTAGTTCGTCGAGGTATACACCAGTTCCGCGACAGCATCCCAGTCATCGGGAGCCATCGCCCGCAGCACCATCTCGGTCATAACGGCCGACAGTGTATCGCCACCACCGTGCAGCCAGCGGAGGTGCATCCAATCCCTGTGTACCTCTCCTCTGGGAGTACCACGCCCTGGGATCGCTGGCCTACGCCCCCCTCTCCCATCGCAACGGGGTTCGGGGTGGGGGCCAGCCACATGAGAGGGCCGGCGGCAGAGGAAAGGCGTCCTGCTACTCGAAGCGTGAATGCTTGAGCATCGACGGCCCGCCAACCTCCTACCGAGGGCACCAGTCCGCCAACACCGTCGCCTCATCCCTCGGCGCAAGACGCACCGCGGCGATGCGCGTGCGTTTCTCAATGACCCGGAGGGCCCCGCGTTCACAGAGGACACCAGCCATGGCACCGCCGAGGTCACCAATCAGGTCAGGTTGGTCAACGATCAGCAGCGAACCCATCGGGAGGTCGCGCACTGACTGCAGCGCCGCCTCACGGCCCACCGGGATGTATGCGTCCTGCGTCATCAGGCTAAGGGGCAAGCGGTTCACGATGGTCGTGCCCACGCGTGCCCGCGGGTCAAGGTCGGGTTCGATGATCATCGCGATCCGGCCATCCACGTTCGCCTGTGGAGCCGTGCTGAAAGCCTCCACCAGACTCCGCAACTCCACGACATCATCACCGACTGGCGGATACAGCGTGGTGCGGATGCCTTCCGCGAAGGTCGGAACCACCGGCGGAACCGATGATGCGCCCTGTGTGTACTTCACCTGCAACCACCCGATGCCGGTCGACCCATAGGACGCCAGCGCCACCGATGCCCCTCGCGCCAGGATTACCGAAACCGCCACGACCACGCCCGCAACCACCGGCATCATCGGGCCATCCCACACGCCCGCACCGTGCTGTTGCAGCCGATGCAACCAGTACACCGCAATGATCGCCACCGGATACATCAGGTGGTAGAGGTTGTTCGGGTGTGACCGGAACGCGAAGTAGCTGAACTGCAGCATCCCGTACGCCGCCGTCAGGATTATCGTCTCGGCAACCGGCACAGCGTCAACGGCTTCCGTCAATCGGGATGCCCACTGCGCCCCAATGACAATGAAAGTGATCGCGCAGACGAGGAACATCGGCAGCCACGGAGATCGCACATCGGGAGGGACAAACCCGAACCCACCATCGTAGACCGAAAGGTACTGCGTGTAGTGGCGCCAGTCCGGCAGGTGGCCAGACCGCCTCACCACGTCGAGCAAAAGGGCCACGTGGAACCCCACGATGCCCGAACCCACCGCCAACAGGCTTGGCACCAAAGCGAAGCGCACATCAATCGGGCGTCGCGGTAGGAATGCGCCACGCTCATCTCCCGAAATCCGGTGGCGCACCCATTCCATGCCAAGCCCACACGCCACCAAAGCAGTGATGTAAATGAAGACCTCAAGGCTATGGACACTCGCAAGACCCGCCACGAGACCCAGGCACGCGGCGCCTGCGCGTGGGTGGCGACGCAACCGCCGACTCGTCAGGCAGGCAATCGCCAGCCATCCCAAGCCAAACCGGATCGCACCCGTCGAGGGGTATGCCGACGGACTCGCCACATTCCCGAACCGGTGCAAGACCATCGCCGCACCGATGAGCAGAATGTAGGGCGCCGACCACCGGGACACCCGTCCGACGAGCACGAACAGCCCAGCCGCCAAAGCCAATTCGCCCAGGTTCGTGACAAACGTGAATGCCGGGAAGGAGATCAGCAGCGGGTTCCATAGAAATAGCATCCCGATCAGGTAGTGCACGCCAACGCCGTACTGCGCGTTGATGTCGGCCACCAGCGACTTGCCATTGATGAGATCCAACACCGGCATCAGGAAGTGGGACTGGTGGTGAATATCCACCAGCATCCGGGTGTTCAGGACCAGAAGAAGCATTACCGCCACAGCCACGCCGGCACCCAACCACTCCATCTGACCGACTGATCGAGGTCCATTGCGCCCGGTCCGCAGTCCCGTCCCTCCCTCTTGCAGCGCATCCTGATCGGCGTCTGCTCGGTTCCGACCCGACGGCAGTGTCAGTAACAGCATCATGCCGATCATTGGCCCGACCGGCAGCACCGGCAATGGCCAAGACACCAGGAACTCCACGACCGACCCGACGATCGCGATGACCGCCACCGCCATCACTTCCCTCTCCCGCGTGCGGGGCAGGGAGCCTTCCCATGCCAGAACGGGGGAGGCGGGAGGCGGGATCACTTCGCTTCCCGGTGGCCCTGCGTCGCTCCAAAGTCGTACGGCAACAACCACTCCGACTACGATCACCAGGTAGAGAACAACCACCACCGTGGGCGTCGACTGGAACCCGTGGAACCACAGCGCGGACGCAACCGCAAGGAACTGCATCGGGGCAAGCACGAGTGGTGTCCAGAGGCGCATTCCCCGAGACCCGATCTCATGTGCGATCACCGCCACCGTTGCCGGAACCGCAAACGTCACCAAGAGGTGAGACAGGCCTTGGTTGGCGAGAAAACCCACACCTGCCAGTAGTAGGATGGCACCGGCGAATTCCAACGGACGGAGCAACTGGCGCAGGATTACCGCCACGGTTCCGGTGACAAGCGCCACCGCAAATCCCGGACCACTCCGATTGACCGGCCCGTACCAGATCACCGCGCCGATCATGATCACCGCCGACCAGTAGGCTAGGCGGTCGGCCATCGACACACCATCGGCATCGACCGAACCGAACCGCCTGATGCCGATGATTGCCAGCGCACCAGCCCCGACCAGGAAAGGCGCCAGCAGATAAATCGAATGCTCGTTCGCCGACGTCACTGAGGCGGCTCCGGGCGGACGGATCACCCACAGCACACCGGCAAGCGACACGATCGCCCACGCAATCACTGCGACCACGAACCGCAGATCCATCTCGCGGGACGCAATCCCGATGGTCGAGACGACTGTGCGCAGATTCCAATCGGGACCAGTGCTCACCTCTCCCGTCGCAACCGGAGACAAGGCGGGTGTGAGGGTCACCCCATATTCCCGGATGGTCCGCCACACCATCGCCACCGGGTTCAGTTCACGTTGCCCTGCCGTGGACGCCGCGTCGTCCGGGACCGTGTCAGTCGCTATCCCGTCTGTCTCGCGTTCATTCGCCATGCAGAACTACCAATCGCCCGTCATCCGTGGGCATCCCGGCGTAGTGCGTCTCCCCATGCAGGATCATCAGGAAAGCACACGTGGCAGTCCGGCCCATCCAGAGTATTGCCCACTGGAACGGCCCCGTCACTCCACCGGTCGGGTCCGCCCCGTCGCCTCAGCCACGCGCAGGGGTGAGCCAACTCGCCTCTCCCGTCGCAACGGAAGCCAAGCGCAGGGGGTGGGGGTCTCGCGCCGACCGATTGGAGAGCATCATCCGACTGCGCTATCCTGCATCAAGAGGACGTCCGACGAGTGATCACCACGACAGACCCCAGACCCCCGACCCTCATTTCGCGGGGTCAGGTCCTCGAGGACACACCCGGGACAATCGGCGAACTGCGTCGATCTGATGACCTCGGCACAACGCCCGCTGCCATCGCGCGTAACATTGCCACCGCGCACGAACGACTGGACGAGGACGGCTACCTCTTCCTCCCCGGCTATCTACTGCGCGACGAAGTCCTGGCCGCCCGCCATCAACTCTGCAGCCAACTCGCCGAACACGGACTCATCCGTTCCGATCATCCGGTCGACGACGCCATTCTTGTGCCCGGCGCGACCCTCGGCGTGAAGTCCTCCGACATTGCCCGCGACAACCGTGCCTTGCAGCACCTCCTCTACGCCACCGATGGCCCGATGATCCGCTTCTACCGCGCCCTCTTCGGCGAGGAAGTGCGCCACTTCGACTTCACGTGGCTACGTCTGGTCAAGCCCGGCATGGGCACCGCATCGCATTGCGACCTCGTCTTCATGGGCCGGGGCACCCACCAGCTGTGCACGTCGTGGACCCCATTGGGAGACATCGACCGGCACCTCGGCGGACTGATCGTCCTCGAGGGCTCCCATCGGCAGCACGACCTGACCGGCGACTACCTCGCTACCGACGTCGACACCGTCTGTGAGAACCGCCACGATGGCGCGTGGACCGGGCCGGATGGCCTGCGCAACCGTCCCGAACTCGCGACCGGGGCGATCACCGACGACCACATTGGCCTGCGCCAGAAGTTCGGTGGCCGGTGGCTGACCACCGACTACCGTGCCGGCGACTTGCTGGTCTTCAACATGGTTCTGGTACATGCCAGCCTGGACAACCAGTCAGCCGACCGCCTGCGCTTGTCATCGGATTCGCGATACCAGCGGGCCAGCGAACCAGCCGACGAACGGTGGATCGGCATCGACCCGCCCGCCCACGGACCACAATCGGCCCGCCCCGTCATCTGCTGACCGCCACCCAAGCTCGTTCTTGGGCGCCGACCTTGTCGCCCACTCCATCACCCAAATGAGGCACAGTCGTATACACTGGCCGTATATACCGAACTATGGAGGGCCACGATGCGCCGCACCACCGTGTTCAAGTCCGGCAATTCCCAGGCGGTTCGCCTGCCCAAGGATTTCCAGCTCGCAGACCGCGAGGTGCAAATCTTTCGTCAAGGCACCGACATCGTCATCCGGCCAATCCCCAGGACCATCGGTGAGGCGCTCAGCCTGTTGCCTCCATGCCCAGACGACATGTTCACGGAACCCCTAGATGACCCGCCCCCTCAGGAACGCGACTGGTGGTGATCACGCGCTACGTCCTTGACACGATTATCTGCATCAAGATCATCAGGGACCGCCCCTTGGTGTCTCGGCCACGCATTGACGGCCTCACGATGGGTACCGTGGCAATGTCCGTCATTACCCTCGGGGAGTTGCGCGTCGGCGCTGCACGAAGCGCGCGTACATCGGAAGGGCATGCCCTCGTAGACGCACTGCTGGTTGCCATCCCCGCTCTAGACCTGACGGAGCAAGTCGCCGCCCACTACGGCGAAATTCGCGCCCATCTAGCCCGGACTGGCCAGATCATTGGTAGCAACGACCTGTGGATCGGTGCCCACGCCCGATCCGTGGGCGCGACCCTTGTGACCTCTAACGTGCGCGAGTTCATGCGCATTCCCGACCTGAGGGTTGAGGAATGGGCTGCGCCAGACGCGCGATAAGGTCACGCGTACGCCGTGCACGCCTACCCGGCTCACGCCCGCTCGCCCGCTTTTGCACTTGTGCAACGACCAAAAACTGTCTGGATCAGGGCGGAGAGCCGTCAGACGCGACGCATTCTGGTCCGCGGTCATCCGTGCCCGCAAGCACCCCATTGGTTCACACCCCGGTCTCAGTCGAGACATCCCTGTCAGGCAGCACCCTAGCCACCTCGTCCATTGGAATGGTTCGGCATCAGGAATGCCCCACGGGACGACTGATTTGGAACAACCGGGCAAGGGTGCAACCACTCACGACCCCGGCTTCACCATGCCCTTCGCCGTCGCCGCACCGGTCGCGCCTCCAAGGTCGTGGATGGTGATGCCGGTCCGCCCGCCAAGCTTTGCCCGCGTCACATCCACTTCGGTGAGGATTGCTCCCGAAAGGTCGGCCCCAGCGAGGCTGGCCCCGATCAGTTTCGCCCGCGTCAGGTCCGCACCCGCAAAGTCCGACCCCGTCATGTTCTCCGCATAGGACAGGTTTGCCCCTGTGAGAACCGCACTGGCCAGTGTCGCTGCCGTCAGGTTCACCCAACGCAGATCCGCACCCGAAAGGTTTGCACCCCGCACCGTCGCCCGGGTCAGGTTCGCCCCGTACATCGCCGCCTTGGTCAGGTTGGACCCATCCAGGACCGCCCTGATCAGATTTCCGTAATAAAGGTTCGCGCCGGTCAGGTCGGTACCGGTCACCGTTGCCCCGAACAGGATGGCCCACCGCAGGTCGGAACCCGACAGGTTTGCCTCGTGGATGACGGCCCCCGAGAGGTTCGCACCGGTCAAGGTGGCCCGAACCAGCGTGGCACCGCTCAACGTCGCCCGGGTCAGGTCTGCGTAGGTGAGGTCAGCATTGGTCAGGTTCGCACCCGTCAGGTCCGCGCGGTAGAGGGTTGCCCCAGTCAGGTCCGCGCCAGACAGGTTCGCGTCGGTGAGGTCTGCGTCGGTCAGGTCGGCGTCGGTCAGGTCGGCCTTCGCCAGATCGTGCCGGGAGAGGTCCCGCCCACGCAAGTCCTTGCCAATGTCGCTTTCAGCCATCGGTTGATCGTAACGCGTCCGTGCATGGTCGCTTCCGGGTAGCAATCCTGCCACCCGGCAAATACCCCGCCGCTGGCGTGTTATGGTCTTAAGGCACACGGCAACGGGTTCTAGGTCCTGTTGATTGACGCCAAATGAGGAGTGCGCCGTGCGGCGCTCCGACTTGCCCGTCAGCACGCCGTTGCCGGTCCTTTCGGATCCCGGTTGCCCCGCCGCTGCCGGTACACCCACCCGAGAGGACGCCACTATGGCGACTGGAACCATCATCCGTCTTGTCCGTGACCGAGGCTTCGGATTCATCCGAGGCGAGGATGGCAAGGAAGTTTTCTTCCACGCCACCGGCGTAGTCAACGGCATCTACGACAACCTCAACGAAGACCAGATGGTCACGTATGAGAAGCAGGCCGACACCCGTGGACGCGGCGAGCGTGCCGTGAACGTCCGCCCGGCGTAAGCCTCCCCCACCCAACGGACGGCCAACCGCCGTTCGCACCTCGGACTTCGGCCGGATGACTCAGGATTTCCTGCGTTACCCGGTCGTTTCGTTTCCCCCACACCCTTACGCGTCGCGCACGTGCGTACGGGTCACCACGGGGTCCTTGTCACTCCACGGGAAGTTCACCCACTTGTCCGTGTAGCGCCACACGAAGTCGCACTTCACCTCGGAATGAGGCTTCTCGTACAGCACCGCAATCTTGGAATCGGCCACCTTCCCCTCGCAGAACTCGTTCACCAGATTCAGCGTGCGTCCGGTGTCGGCCACGTCATCCACCACGAGGATCCGCGCACCGCGCACGTCCACCAGACTTGGCACCGGTGGCAGCATGATGGGCATCGGCAGGCGTTCATCGATACCCGTGTAGAACTCCACGTTCAGGGTGTAGGTGTTCTTGACCGACAGCGCGTACCCAAGCGCGCCGGCAGGCAGCAATCCACCCCGGGCAATCGCCAGAATGATGTCGGGTTCATATCCCGATTCCGCCACCATCGTCGCCAGTTCCCGACTGGCCGTCCCGAACAGTTCCCACGTGAGGATCTCGCGCGCTGCCACCATCGTCTCGCCATCCCTCTCCGGCGCCCAGTTCAGTCATCCGCCACCGCCGCACCGCGTGACGCGTACTTGAACCGGGCAGGATGGGGTTGTACCGGACCGGGCAACGTCACAACGGAATCTCTTCCCGCCCCGCCTCTGGAAATCCACCGACGGGCAGACCGCAGCGGAATGAGCCTCTCGGCGATGGGGTGGACGATTGGAACGTGACTGCCCCCTGGAACCTGGTCAGTACAGGGGGCCAGACACCGGTCAGTGGTGCGTCAGACCCGCCGCGTGGCGCCCACCGATCGGAACCTCACGACCCTCGTCGAGGTCCAGTTGGTCCAGTGCGCAGACGATATCCAGTCGGTCGCCGTGTCCCGCCTTCACCATTCGTCCGTGCATGCGTTCGAGTGCCGCCGGGTCGTTCGCCGGCCAGGTCACGTATTCCAGATTGAAGGCCGCAATCTCCTCGGCCGTCAGGTGATTGATCGCTATCAGCGAGGCCAGGACACCCTCGTCAGTGTCATGCGTCCGCACGATCTCCTCGAACGTCTCCGCATCCGTCCCGAACAGTTCAAAGACATCCGCACTGAACCCGCGATGGGATACATACTCCCCCAGGGTCCCGGCGATGTGTGCCCGCATCTTGTCGATCACCCGCGCCAGCAACACAATGCCGCCCACCGTGTCATGCCCGCTTCGCGGAACGCCGTTGATCAGGTCCATGTGCCATTCTCCCTGTTTCGTGCGCTCCACCTGCCAAGCAACGCGCACTTCGGATGAAGACGACAGGTTGGCTGGGTTTGGAAACGCAATCAAGTCTACGTGCCTGTAACCCCAAATCCCGTCATCCCGTCCGGGCCACATTCACCACGCGCATCACTCGTGATCGCGTCGGGTCCTGAAGTCGTTCAAGTTCCAGTTCCCGGCGCATCCCTTCCAGTGCGTCCGGATCGAACAAGTTGTCAAGGTCGAGGGTCCGCGCCAGGGCGATCAGTTCCTCGAACGGGATATCCGCCGTCTTGCGGTCCGTCCGTGACGCCCGCCGGTACGCCACCGTCTGCGGGGTATTGCCGGCCGGCCAGAACACCGTGCGCCCGTCGGGATCGATCGTGCGAAGCACCGGCCGGTCAACCGCAGCGAGGACCGCCTGCCGGATCACCGTGCCTGCACGCCCGAAGCCGTGGGCATCGGCAACCCGCTTGACCAGGACTTCGTCAAAGACCGGACCCTCCGTCGCGATCACCAGTGCCACCATCTGGCGCACCACCGTCTGGTAGGCAGGTTCGTAGAACAGCGCCTCCGCGGGACGGATACCCGATGTCCTGAAATCGGTCACGACGTAAGCCGGGTGGGCGACTGTCACAGGGAGTTCCCCCGAGGGCGCGTCCACGACCGACGCGTAGTGCTCCCCCACATCCGCATCAGTCTGCTCCCCCGTCCCGTGTCGGGAAGGAAGCCGGGACGTTAGGCCGCTCTCTCCCACCTCCGCGTCAGCCTGCTCCCCCTTCCCGCGCCGGGAAGGGGGCTGGGGGGTTAGGCCATTCTCCCCGGCACCCCGGTCAGCCTCAAGGAGTTCGTTCAGGGCGTCGTCCAGGCGTGCCGACGCCCGGTCCATCGTGACCCACCAGTCCGTCGACCAGACGCGCAGGATCTTCCACCCCAAGCCGCGCAGGACCGCCTCGCGCAACCGATCCCGGTCACGCGCCGTCGCCGACCGGTGATAGGTCGCACCATCGCATTCGATCCCGGCGAGATACCGTCCCGGATGGTCGGGATGCACCACCGCAAGGTCGATCCGGAATGACGACACCCCCACCTGCATCCGGACTTCCCACCCCTTCGCCTGCAAGACCTCCATCACTGCCGTCTCAAACGGCGACTCGGTCATTGCCCGCGGAACCTCGGTCGCCTGCGCAAGTGCCACCGGACCACGTTCGGCGTAGTCCAGAAAGTGCTTGAAATCACGCACGCCGGCCGGGGACGCTGGCGTCAGCGTGATGTCGTCGGCACGAAGTGTCCCGAAGACCACCAGCTCCCGCCTCGCCCGCGTGATCGCGACATTCAGCCGGCGCGCGCCACCACCGAGGTTCAATGGGCCGAAGTTCCGGTACACGCGACCATTGCCATCCGGCCCATAGCCGATCGAGAACAGGATCACATCGCGCTCATCACCCTGGACTGTTTCCAGGTTCTTGACAAAGACTGGCCCGTCCTCCGACGCACCGAACCGGGCCTCGACCTCAGGATTGGTCTGACGTTCCTTTTCGAGAAGGTTCTCGATCAACCGTGCCTGTTCGGCGTTGAACGTGACGATCCCGATTGATGGCGCGCTTCCACCGGACGTGAGACGCCGCACCACATCGGCGACCACCGCGCGCGCCTCTGAGATGTTCGTCCGCGCCCCACCCCGGTCATACGTACCAGACACGTGCTCGTAGCGCACCGCACGTTCGCCAGAGACCGGCGAAGGGAACGTGATCAGTTGTCCGTCGTAATACCGTTGGTTCGAGAACGCGATCAACCCCTCATCACGACTCCGATAGTGCCAGATCAGCCGCTTTTCCGGGAGGCGCGCCGCCAGGCACTCATCCAGCACGCTTTCCAGGTCCTCGACTTCCTCTGGGTCGACCGTCTCGGTGTCGGCCCTTTCAAAGAAGTTCGTCGGCGGCAACTGCTTCGGATCGCCCGCCACGATCACCTGGCTTCCACGGGCAATCGCACCGATCGCATCCCAGACGGGCAACTGTGATGCCTCGTCAAAGACCACCACATCAAAGACCCCGTGTCGCGCTGGCAAGTACTGCGCAATCGACAACGGGCTCATCATCAGGCACGGCGCAAGCACCGGAATGACATCTGGAATGCGGGCGATCAGCGTCCGGATCGGCAGGTGACCCCGACGGCGCTGCAGTTCACGTGCCAGCAGCAACCACTGTTCATTGGACGAAACCTGTCCGCGCGTCGGCACCGAGGACGCCAGGCGCGCCTTGATCACCCCAGCCGCGAGTTCCGTCAACCGCTCGTCAGACTCCCGGAACCGCTGGATCACCCGCTCATGCGATGTGGACCGGAACTGGTTCAGGCCCGCCTCGGCGTTGACAACCGCGTCGATCCATCCACGCGCATAGGCCAACCGGCCTGCCTCGGGCATCTGTCTGGCGGTGATCGTTCCCTCAATGAAGGCAGTGATGATGACACCAAGGCCAACCTCACCCGCTGACCCGCGGGCATCACTGCCACCGGACGTCCCACCGCCACCGGATTCCAACGCTTCACTGGACGCCCGTTGCCACGCACACCAAGCCGGCAGGTCATCGGCCGACTCAACCCAACCATTGGCAACGGGAACCACACTGGAGATCCAGTCATCGTCCAGCGGAACGCCCGGCCAGCCCGGCCAGCCAGCCCACATCGCCCCGCCTGGCTGCAAGATGCTTCGCTCGACGATCTCACCGGATGCCTCGACCGCGACTCGGGCATCGGCGAACCGCCGGAATGCGGCGCGTGCCTGCGCCAACCGTTCGCGCGTCCCGGACGCATTCGGCGTCAACGCCACATCAAGTCGTTGACGCAGCCCCGTCAGCCAGACCGCGTCGTCATCCAACTCTCCCGCGTCAGCCTGCTCCCCCTTCCCGTGTCGGGAAGGGGGTTGGGGGGTTAGGCCCGTTCCCCCGGGTGCTGGGCCCGTGCCACCGCGGACATCTCGCGCAAGTTCGACGGCACCGTCGGCCCATGCAATCGCCTCGCGTACCGCTTCAAGATCGGTCTCCGGTCCGGCCCAGACCGTCCCGAACCGTTCCAACACCTCGGACTTCGTGTTCAACACCGCACGCAGACCCGCAATCTCCCGCAGGCCCCGCAGTTCGGCGCCCGCATCCTCGGGACGCGATGTCGACCCCTTCCCTCCGGCAACATCGGTCGCCACATGCATCGCAACCGCCTGCCACAGCAGACGCGTCCGCCACCATGCGACAAGCACGAATGCCCCGGACGCCTCCTCCCACTCGTTGACAACCCGTTCGAAGTCCAGTTCCCACACCGTCTCGCGCCACGCGCGTGCAAGCCCGTCGACCGCCCGGTTCATCGCACCGAGGGCGTCCACCCACTCGTCCATGACCACCCGCAGCACCACCCGATCCACCGACAGCACCCGGTACCCGGCGGTCGCACCCGGCGATTGCAGGTGGTCGATCAGGTCATGCCTCGTTTGCAGTCGCGCCGGATTACCCGTCGGCGCCACGTCCAGGAACTCCGCCACCGGCACGGACGCCGGAAGCACCGCCTGCGCCTCGCGGATGAACGACACCGCCACCCCGAGGAACTCCCGTTGCCACGCCGGTGTCCAAACCCTCTTCCCAACCAGGCGCAAGGGGTGTACCGAGGGATTGCCGATCTCCTGACCCAGATCAGCCAACACAGTCAGGTATTGCGCCATCAACCGCAACGACTCTTCGGAATCAGCACCTGGGTCCGGGCATCCGATCGTCAATCCGGGCGCCAAGCTACGACCGGCGATCACCTGCCCGAATGCTCCATAGGCGGACATGCCGTTCGGCCATCGCCGGTGCAGCACCTCCACATGGGCATTCAACTGGTCACGCGTCGACTGCAACGCCTCCGCCGTAAGACGCCACGGTTCGTCCACACCAATCGCCTGGAACTCCCATGCCGTGCGCAACTGGTCCAGTACCGCGGACTTCTGCGCCTTGGCCGAGTGCACCTCAAGGCAGAATGGCCCGAGACCGGCACGTTCCAACCTCCGACGCACCACCTCCAGGGCGGTCGCCTTCTGCGAGACGAACAACACCGTCTTCCCTGCCGAAAGCAGGTGGGCGATCAGGTTCGAGATCGTCTGGCTCTTCCCCGTCCCGGGTGGGCCGTACAGCACGAAACTGCGCCCCTCGGTCGCCGCCACGATCGCCGCCGTCTGCGATGAGTCGGCAACGAGAGGCAACTTGAGGTCGGCAACCCCCATGCGACGATCAAGGCCAACCGCTTCCGGCAGCGGCGAATCGTCAGCCAGGCCAGCCCCACGCATCTCCACGAGACGTCGCACCACCGGGTTCTCAAGCAGGTCCGCCTCCTGATCACCCAGTTGCTTCCACATCAGGAACTTCGCGAATGAGAAGGTGGAAAGCGCCACCTCCTCAGTGACCTCGAACCCCGCGAGATCCTTGAGATAGGTACGGACCATCGTCCAGATCCCGCGGACATCAATCCCGTTTGCGTCCACCGGGAGGTCACCGTCCAGTTCCGGTATCTGCACCCGGAAATCCTGTCGCAGCATCTCGAGGAACGTCGGGTTGATCGTTGCCGGTTCGTCGTGGCGGCGCAGCGTGAACCCCGACCGCACACCCTTGCGTTCCAGGGCGACCGGAACCAGCAGCAACGGTGCCCGGTACGTCCCGGCCCGGATTGCCCCGCGCGCTTCCGTCGGCTGCGGTGTCCACGAGACAAACCCGATGGCAAGGTAGAGATTGTTCGCGCCAGTCTCCTCCATCGTGGTGCGCACCGTGCGGTACAGGTCCAGCACCCGCGCCTCAAGGTCCTCGGGTGCCAAGGTGGTGTGCACGGCATTCCCGGCAAGCGCGTCAGCCGCCAACGCCATCCGGTCCGGGACGATCCCCTCCAGACCCGGGATCGCGGAGGCCGAAGCACCCCGCCGGGCCGCCGGAGCCGGATCGGGCAGTAGCCGCAGCGAGGCGCCACCAGCCAAACGGTCCTCAAATGCGCCCGCATCCGGACACAGCAACTCGATGGTGCCCTTGCCCACCTTGAAGTTGAGCAGCTTGTTCCGCATCGAGAGGTCAAGCAACCGACGCTTCCACCGTTCAAGCCGTCCCGCCGGGCGTTCCGCGTCTCCCTCACCAATCGCCATGCGGTCAGCCAGTTCGGGGCGGTCGCCCAGCAAATACGCCGGACCGGCTTCCACGACCGGGCCATCGACAACAGCGGAAGGGCCGGCTAGCGACAGCGGCCGGATGCGCCGGATGCGTGCGCGGTGGATATCCAGTGCAACTTCAAAGCCCTGCGTGGCATCAACCCGGACCGACGATTCCCCTTGGACCGTCGCCTCAAGGAACGTCACCGGTGCCTGCCCGGCCGACCGCACCGCCAGCATCGTGGTCTCGATCAGGCGAAGTTCGTCAAGCGCGATCCGTTTCCGCAGGAGTTGCGGTTCGTCAATCGTGGTGGTCACGATATCCGTCGGTTCCAACCAGACGCCCACCAGTGCATGGCCCTCAAGCAGGACCACCAAGGGGTGGAAACCCATCTGTTCCAGGCACGCCGCGTACAGCAGGGTCAGGTCCAGGCACGTCCCGACCTTGGTGCCAACCACCATCGCCGGCGACCGGACCTTCTGCCCCTCCCGTTCGAAACTCGCCGGAGGCAAGGCATAGGCAATCTGTTCATCCCAAAGCGCGCCCCAGAGGGCCTCGGCACACTCCAGCACTCGCGCGCGGCCACCTGGTCCGTAGCCCGCAAGCGCGGGATCGCGGCGCGCGGTCCGCAACTTCTCGGCGGTGTTGCGCAGGATCACGTCCACCACCGGATCATTCGGGCAGACAAAAGCCGCCAGGAGCTCGGGGGCGTGTCGCATCCCCGTCCACTCGGTTGGCGCCATCAGTTCGCACGGGGCAACCGCCCGGCCAACCGCCCGGTCCGGTGTCGTGACGGTGCACGTGACCGATGCCCGCATCGCCTCGGTCAGGCGCAGGAAGATGCCCGGATCGAGTGTCGCCACCACCGACGGGATGGTTCGCGTCTCACCCGCCCGCAACCGGTCGATCGGGAACGGCGTCACCACGAGGAATGACGGGTCCGACGTCACCGCGACGGTCAGGTCCACGATGTCCATCGCCAAGGTATTGCGAAGTTCGATAGCGCCGAGAACCGGCACCCCATTCTGATGGAATGCGCTGTTCAGCCGCGGCACGACGTCCAGCGTGACCGTCACGGCTGGGACTGCCCCATCAGGACTGTCCGTCACGGACCCACGCGCGTCGCCTGAAATCATCGCGGCATCATCGCACATGCACCCGGCTTCTCCCCCCTCTCCCGTCGCAACGGGGGAGGGGTTGGGGGTGGGGGTCTCCCGCAGGCGCTCCCATCAGCCACCCACCATCCCCTAGCCGTCGCGGCGTCGCGCCAAGACCCCGTCGATGATCGCCCCCGCCACGAAGCCAACGATTGTCCCGATCAGCGTCCAGACCATCACGATCGGACCGAGTTCACCGAACAGCGGCTCCGGCAAATCGGCCCGACCAATCGATGCGACCACCGCCACCATCGACCCAGCAAGCGTCCCGCCGACCGCGCCAATGGCGACGTTGAGGATGATGTCGCGCCAGATGTCGAAGACGTGCCCGGGAACCATCTGGGCACGAATCCCATATAGCGACCCCAGCATGCCCCCAAGCATGATGCCCAGGTTCACGGGTGCCCAGATCGCCGGAACCAGCGTGTCATGCACCATCAGCTTGATCACAACGACGGCGGTGGCCATCCCAAAGGCAGTGCCACCACGCCACGCCCATCTCAGCATCCATGCATCCTACCCGCCCCAAAGTGCCTCTCCACGTGGGCCGCATTCCCCCCTCTCCCGTCGCAACGGGGGAGGGGTTGGGGGTGGGGGTCTCTCTCTCTCCACCACCTCACAATCCCCTTGCCGGCGAGGGCGCCAGCGCTCCCCGCAACGACACCTCACCGCGCGGGCCACCGGGCACCGCCACCACCCCGTTCAACTTCCTGATGGATGACACCTCCCCCGTGCAGGCTGTCATCGATGCATTCACGTCCAGCGACCCGGTCACCGCCATCGCCCACGGCCTCGCCATCGAAGCGTCATCTCCAGACGACCCCGCGGTCCTGAACCACCTCGGCGCCATCCACTTGCATTACAACCAACCCGCACACGCCCTCCGTGTCCTACGTCGCGCCTTCGAACTGGCCCCGACGTCCTCGGTCATCTGCGTCAACCTTGGCCTCGCACTGGAATTCGACCAGCAGTTCGAGGCCGCTGCCGACGCCTTCGGACTGGCCGCCGCATACAAGCCCGATTTCGTCGTTGCCCATTTCAACCGAGGCCGGATGTGCGTCCGCACCGAACGCTTCCAGGACGCCACGGATGCCTTCGCCGAGGTCATCGTCCGCGAACCCACCAACACTGACGCGTGGAACTACTGGGCCGGGTCGATGTCACTCCTCGACCGCCTCGACGAAGCATTGGCCGGATATGAACGCGCCTTGACCATCAATCCCGATCACCTCAGTACCCTGCGGGACCACGCCATCGTCGCCATGCGTGCCGAGCAACCCGCCAGAGCCCTGCCCAGTCTGGACCGTGCGCTCGCCATCGACCCGTCGTGGGCAAACGGACAGCAGCACCGGGGCCGGGCGCATACCCAGTCCGGGCGCTTCGCCGAAGCCGAAACCGACTTTGCAACCGCGCTCTTACTCGACCCGGGCAACCGTGACGCCCTCAACGGACGCGCGTGGTTGCGCCACATCTCCGGCGACCGGATGGGGTGCCTGCGAGACCTTGAAGCACTCGTCGCCGAAGATCCGTCCAATGCCGAAGCACGCGCCTTCCTCGGCCTAGCCTACCTGCGCGAGGAACGATTTGCAGAAGGGTGGTCGGCGTACGAGTCTCGGTGGGTGATCCCCAAGAACGCCGGCATCTTTGATGGCGCCACCACATTCCGGTGGGACGGCAGCCAGGACCTCACTGGCCGGTCAATCCTGGTCATGTCCGAACAGGGGTTTGGCGACACCATCCAGTTCTGCCGGTACGTGCCGATGCTTGTCGACCGAGGCGCACGGGTGATCCTCGCCGTCCAGCCCCCCTTGCAGGGACTGATCGCCGGGATGCGGTGGGCGCACCACCTGGTCATCGACAACACCCCCGCCCCGGACACCGACTACTTCTGCCCGATGCTCAGCCTCCCGCATGTCTTCGGCACCGAACCCGGGACCATCCCATCCCCCGGCCGTTATCTCGACACCTCACCGGAAAAGCGCGAGGCGTGGAGTCACCGACTCGGCATCCAAACCCTCCCACCGCACCCTGAGACCGACGGCGGCGCAAACCGCTCCCCTCTCCCGTCGCAATGGGAGCCACGCGTAGGGGGGTTGGGGTCTTCCCCTCTCCCCACGAGCAACAACGGGGCATGCATCGGCATCTCGTGGCGAGGCAACCCGGGCAACCGTGGCGATGCCCAGCGAAGCATTCCCCTCGCCACCTTCGTGGAGGCCCTGCCCAAAGGGCCCCGGTACGTCAGCCTCCAGAAGGACTCCACCGAAGACGAACGTGCCCTCCTTGCCGCACTGGGTATCGTCGATGTCGCCGACGCACTGGAGGACTTTGCCGAGACCGGGGCAGTGTGCGACGTGCTGGACCTCATCATCACCGTCGACACCAGCATTGCCCACCTTGCCGGTGCCCTGGCGAGACCGGTGTGGATCCTCCTGTGCCGCATTCCCGACTGGCGATGGTTCGTGGACCGGACCGATAGCCCGTGGTATCCAACCGCCCGCCTCTACCGGCAGGCAACCGCCGGCGACTGGGCACCCGTCATCACGGCTGTCCGCAACGACCTCGGGTCCGTCACCTTCCGGCCTTGAACGGCCTGCCCGCCAGCGGTTCTCTAGATTTTCTTATAGATCCCGGCCAGGCACTTGCTGTTCTTGCAGATCAGGCCCGCGCACGTTCCGCCGGCGATATGCCCACACTTGTCGCACTGATAGTAGTCCGGATGGTTCTGGCTGCCACAGACCTGGCACATGGGACGTGATGGCATCGCGTGCTCCTCAGTGATACATGCGGTTCAGGGAATCGGTAACCTACGCAGCGGTCAGCTCACCCCCCTCTCCCTGAGGGCTTGTGCGGCGGCCAAAAACTGTCCGGATCCGCGTGGGGAGGCGATGGCCGCGAGTCACTTTGATCCACGGGCATCCCTGCCCGCCCGTCCCGGTTCGCCCGCTACGCCGTGGGACCCATCATCGAAGGTGCGGCACCACCTGGTTGAACG
This sequence comes from Chloroflexota bacterium, assembly GCA_947446285.1. Lineage (GTDB taxonomy): Bacteria > Chloroflexota > UBA11872 > UBA12225 > UBA12225 > UBA12225. The sequence continues at coordinate 26,959 of CANFGH010000010.1, read as the reverse complement.
CCGCCGGGAACGATTGCCCAAGAAGCGTCGCGCGTTGGGGCGACCATCCCCGCACCGGGTCGGTCGCCCAACTGGTGTCCTTGAACGGTTGCTCAAGCAGCACCCCGAGGCACCCGAACCGTTCGGCCACCCAGTTCCACGCCATCCGCAAGTCCGCGGTCTCCGGCGGACCTCCCGGGTAGCCATGCCCCAGTTCGTACTCCGGTGACACCGCCATCCACGCCCGTTCGAACTGCGCGAACAGCGACGCCAACCGCGGCGTCCGCGACGGGATCTCAAGTGGCCCTCCCAGGAAGACGCACCGCAACTCCTCGTCACCGTGGCAATCCATGAAGAAGTCAACCCCGGTAGCCTCCATCCGCGCCCGCACCGCAAAGACTTCCGGGCTTCGGTCCGGGCTTGGGTCGGCCCACTCCCGGTTCAGGTTCGCCCCCGCACCGTTCCCGCGGGTGTGGCCAAGCCGCGTGCCGTCCGGGTTCATGTTCGGCACCACGTGGATCACCGCACGGTCCAGCAACTGGCGCGCCACCGGGTCGTGCTCATCCACCAGTCGGGGGAGCATCCCTTCCAGGAAGTAGCCACTCATCGACTCGGATGGGTGCTGACGCGCGATGATCCAGCACGTGCGTTTTCCCGGTCCGGCCTCACCGATCGTCAGCAAGTCCACATCTGCACCCATCACCGTCCGCGCCACCGGTACCACCCGCACCCGGGACGACTGCGCCACACGGGCGATCAGGTCCAGTTCGCGGTCCAGCGGGTATGGCGCCCACGAGGCGTAATAGCAGACGTCGGAATCCGCCACGTGGTCGATCACGTAGTCGCGCCCGACGACGCGCCCGGGCACCCGGAACCAGTCGCGCCGGTCGTACGAGACGTGGGGCCCCGTGTTCGTCCACGCATCCTCGTAGCCGTCACGGCCGGCCAGCCGGTCCGCCTCGAGGTCACGCACGTCGAGGATCCGCAGGCGCACCGCCTGTCCACGCGCGCCGGTGACGCGGAAGTGGTAGCCCCCACGCATCGTGGACGCATGGTCTGGCGCCAGCCGCAGGCGGATATCCAACGGGTCGGAAGCATCCTCCACCACGATGCTTCCTGCAGGGATCTGTCCGGTGACCGAGATATCCATCATGCTTCCCGACCAGATTGGTCACTTTGAGAGGTTGTACTTCATGATCCGGCCGTGCGTGCCTTCACGGTCGCGTTCCAGGGTGTAGACATCGCCGGGAGGTCCACCCGTCACGCCCATGACCGCCGAGATCGCGTCACGGTCGCCATCGTCCAGGTGTACCCCGGAGACCCGTTCGTGCGACGCGAGGTGGGTGGTGTTCACCGCACCCACGATTGCCCCGGCGACACGAGGCCAATCCAGGACCACCCGCGTCGCCACCGAGGCGATGTCGCACCCGTGCTTGCTAGCGACCCGCCCGAGGACGGCAAGCAGGGACTGGAACCACTCCCACCCACCACATTCATCAATGATGTGCCGGTACTTGATGAGCGACCGGTTGGTGATGGTGGCAATCTCCGGCGCGGGCACGCCGACCCACCGTTCCGAAAGGAACCCGCCCGCGACGGTCCCATAACAAAGGAAATGCATGCCGTGGGTCTCCGCCAGGGCATCCATGCCGTGGGTCGGGCGACGGTCGAGGACCGAATACTGCACCTGGTGCGTCGCCACCGGCACGCCTGCCCCGAGGATCTCGGCGAGGCGCGGTGTATCGAAGTTGGTCGCCCCGATCAATCGGATCTTGCCTGCCTGGCGCAGGTCCTCCAGCACGATCGCCGCCTCCACGTAGCCCGGCACCGCGTAATCCCACCAGTGAAACTGCACGATGTCCAGGCGGTCCATGCCAAGCCGTTGCAATGACCGGTCGATCACCCGGGTGACGTACCCGCGGTCAACCCAATCAAGGTCGGCAAGGTCCGGCACGAACTTGGTGTGCACCTGAACCCGTCCGGCAAGGTCGGGACGCGCCGCCCGGAACCGGCCGATCAGTTCCTCCACGCCGGTGTAGATATCGGCACAGTCGAAGGTGGTGATACCCGCCTCCACGAATCTCGCCATATCGGCAACGGCCTGCGCCGGGTCGATGGTCCCGTGCCCACCGGCGAGGTGCCACCCTCCCTTGAGAAGGCACGAGATGGTGTACCCAGGCGCGAGGTCGAAACGGTCGATCATTCGGATGTGGCCTCCGTGTCTGGTGCCAGGTGCGGGTCATGGGCAACACCGGGTGGGGTAGGACGGGGCGCAAGCGGAACGGCCGTGGTCTCGGCGTGACTGAACCGGCGTGTGCCGACCCGCGTGATGCGCAACCGTGACGGACAGTTCGGGTCCGGACAGGCAACCTCGGCGTCTGTGGACATCCAGTCGTGGGGGTGCGTCGCGCGTTGCTTGGCGGCGAGGAGGGGCAGGACCGACGCCAGGGAATAGATGGAGAAGCCCTGTCCGGGTGGCAGGTGAAGCATCTCCCCGCGAAGTTCGAACCAGTCGCCAACCTTCGCCCCGCAATACAGGCGTGCCCCGGCCGGCGCAACAACCTCGACGCGCAGGTCGTACAGGTCAAACGTGTCGTCCATCGGGGTTGTCATCCTGTCGGCACCTCCCGCCTCCACCCGGCCAGCCGGACTGCACCGGAAGGGTACGAACTTGCCACCCCGACCCGCCGGTCACCCCACGGCGGCGCGGTGTGGAGGCATAAGAATGCCCACACCGTCGCCCCAGTCTTCCGCACCCACCAAAACCAAAACACCCCGGCCGGGAAATCCCAACCGGGGTGCTTCGGTGAAGGTGCCTGACGTGTCAGGGAGTGCTAGGACTTCGCAGCCGCCGGGGTTGGCGACGGCGCCGGTGGACGTTGCCCCCGAGTTCCGGCAGTCCCGGCAGCCCCGCCAGACTTGGCCGGATGAACGTGCGCCATCAGGCGGTCAAACCTGTCGGACAGCATCGCCTTGCGGGCCGTCGCCTTCTCCGCCGCCGTCTTGCCCGCCGCCAGGTTGGCATCAACCCGCGCCGACGCATTTGCAACCATCGCTGCCTTCACCACTGCCGGGTCGATCCCATGGGCCTGCGCAACCTGCGCCAGTGACTTGCCCGGCAGTTCGGCATCCAGTTGCTCCTCGGTGATCCCGATCGCCTTGGCCGCCGCTTCCAGTGCACCGTATGCCACCGCGTGGTTGCCACCAGACTTCGGCGCACCGCCCACCCCGGCCGTCTTGCGGGCCTCCTGCATGGCCGTGCGGACCGCCTCGACCGAGAGGCCGAGTTTCGCCGCCAGTACCTTCAGGACCGCCTCGTGCTGCGCGCCCTTCGCCACTTCCGTCGCGGCGGGGGTGGGAACCGTCTGTGCCGATGCCGACCCACTCGTCGATGCCAATCCCGCACCACTCGCAATCACCACCGCCAGTGCCCCGCCAATGATCGCCCGCTTGCCAATGAGGTTCATGTGCCTGTCTCCCGTGTGAAGTTCAGCGGTGGATCGTTGCCACCAAGCTGACAAAGGGAGTATCGGCAGCGTGTACTAAGGGAAGGTCAAATCGGTTCGCGTTCCTGCGGACGTCGTGCCAACACTCTGTCAACATTCGTCGCCAACCGCACGAGAGAACGTCTCAGGCACGCCAGACGAATGATCCAGCACCGTAAATCGGCCATCACCATGTGGATCAGCACTGCGGTCAAACACGGGTAGTATTGCGAAATAACCGCGCACGACGGTTCTTGAAGGACGTGGCATGCCGGACGCGCAGGACCCTCATGAACGAAGTCCCACAGACCCTCCGTCCGCGCCCGCCTGGGAAATGCCGTCCGACGACGCCCTCCTCAGTTTCGCAATCTCACGCCTGATCGAACGACGCACTGCCCTTCCCGCACTGCGCCACAGCGACCTCGGCCAACTGATCCAAAGACACCGCATTTTCCCCGGTTTCGGTGCGACCTTCCTTCAGACCGCACCAGACAATCTCCTCCGCACCGGCTTGGGGGAACTCGCCCGCCAGCGAACCGTCGGCTTGGCTGTCCTCGCCTATCACGCTGCCTTCACCTACCCGGAGGTGCTCACGCAGCTTGCGGAAGCCATCGGCACGATGGAGGGAACATCCAGTCCGGACGCGCTGGACAATGCCGATGATGGCGCAGGCGAGGTCGCCTACCCGGACACCACCGAACCAGACGCATCCATGGCGCAACTTGCCACCGGAACATCGCCCGGCGAACCCATGCAACTCTCCCTCTGCGTCTACGTGATCAAGTGCGCCGGCGTGGAATCGATTCGTGCCGAACTTGAGACCTACCGGCCGAGAGCAAACCGGTCCGTTGTCCGCCGAGGGCCGGTACGCAAGATCGCAACCCCGAAATCAAAGATCATGCGGATCGCACCGCCTCCTGATCCGGCCCCGCCGGTTGCCGTTCTACCGGTCGCCATCTCACCAGATACGACGCCAGGAGTTGGCGACATCCCGGCCGGCATGATGCAAACTGGCTTGCCCCAGCCTGATACCGACTCAGTGGATGTGGTCACGCCAGGTCCGTTGGAAGTTGGCGCGGATGCGTCTGGTACGCAGCCACTCGTCATCGCGTTGGACGAGAGCACGCCTGATCCGGTGGAAGTCAACCAGGTCCCATTCGATGCCGTTGCGCCGGTCAAAATCCCCTCCCGGATGGACATCGGTGAGCAGCCTCCCGATGACGCCAGGGCAGGCCACGAAGACCGCGGACCTCTCGGGCACACGGTTCCCAAGGCCGTCGGTACGGAAAGCTTCACACCTACCGACCTCGGCGCGCTCCTGGCCACCATCGAGGCCCTGCCGACCGAGGCATGTGACTGGGATGCGGTTGGCAACTTCGCAGTCGCCCTCCACAACCTGCAGCAGGCGCGCCTTGCCGAACTCCGGGAGGGCGATGCCCGGACACTTCGCCTCGCACTGGAGCGGATCGTTGCCCAGCACCGTGAGACATTCGATGCGTGGGGCCTGACCACCATTGGCGATGCGTCCCTGTGGTCGCCGGAGGTTGTTGCACCCGATGATCGGCAGCAAGTCGCCACCATCCTCACGGAACTCGCTCGACTGCTTGCGACCTGGCATGCGATTCGTGACGAAGGTGAACCAGCCGTCCTGGACCGCCGGGAGGCCTACCGCTCCCGGATACGCAGTGCTGAAAAGGCGATCCTCACCCGGTACTCCACCGCCAACACCGCCCTGCAACCGCGCCGGATCATCGCCCCCGCACCCACCAACCAGCCACCGGCCATGACCCCGGAACCCCGGTCAGTCGTCGTGCCACTCCTGCATGACGGACTGTTCGCCCTTGCCTCCCGGGTGATCCGTGCCGCCGGCACCGATCTGGCCGATGTTGCCGACCTGTGCGATTTGATGCAGCGACGCCTGGAGTTCGAGTTCTCCCGCCCTCTCACCATTGCACGCGCCATTGCCGACCGGTCCACCGCGTCGCTCCGGATCAGGAACGCCTCGTCCACACTCGTGTGCGACCTTGACCAGCTGATGGTGCAACCGGCGAACCAATCGACAACGAACTGGCAACTCGCCGAACTCTTCTGGAACGCCGACGTGTGCCTACGTCACGGACGCATCGCCGACTTCCTTGGGCGCATGTGGAATGCCATGGAGATGGCCCTCCGCCTGCGGGCCGAACTTGTGGCCGGGCGACGCATCACCGACCTTCCGACAGCACAAGCGTGGTGGAACGAATTGGAACCCGAGTCGCCGGTGCGCAAGGGAACGTGTGAATCCAAGCATTTCGGTTCGTTCGAGAAGGACGGCCTCATGTCCGTCCGTGGATGCATCGCCATCCTCCAGGGTCTTGAGGAAGCGGCGGTGGCCATTCACGACTGGGCCGAAGTCGAACGCCTGAACGGCGCCCGCACCGCCGTCTGTGTCCTTGAACCGATCAAGCAGTTGCGCAACGATTCCCTCATCGCCCACGGAACCATTGCGATATCCGAGGATGCGATCTCCCGCGCCCTCGGCCGGTCAACGATGCGTCAGCAGGACCTGCGCATTCCCGCCACGCTGACCGGAACCGCCGAAGTCGCCTGGATCTACCGGCAAGTAATGACTGACCTCGGTGTCCATCTGAGCGACGAAAACCCGATCCTTGCGATGGGATGCACCCTCGCCGGGATCGTCGAGCCCGCACGTTCGTAGTCCACGGTTCACCGATGCCTGGTCCGCGGCACATCCTTCGTGGTCCGCTGCCATCCACCTTGGTCCGCGGGCATCCCTGCCCGCATCCCCGTCCGGCACGTCCGCACCGAGACCGGCTGACTACCGGGCACGACCGATCAGTGCCTCCGACGCCTCGGTCACCCGCACCCGGTACGCCCGGTCTGTCAGGTACGGGTTCCCGAAGATCGGATTCGCGTTCCGGTCAAACATCGCCCCCGACCGCCCGTCGATATCCGGTGCGAACAACAGGGGCAGGATCTTCGCGGCGTACTGTTCCACGCTTTGGAAGATGATGCCGATCACGGTCTGTTGCGCAATGTGGAACACGCTTCCCGCACCAAGCAAGCCACCCATGATGTTGGACTTCATGATCCCGGGATTGAGGCCATAGAACCGCACGTGTGGATACTGCTCGGCGCTCTCCAGCACCAAGGCCTCGTTCCCGACCACGGTGTTGGCGTGTGCCTTCTCCCAGTCATATGGCCGCTCCGAGTTGAAGTTGTCCAGAGTCGCCTCGCGCAGTCCACCGGGGAACCCCATGACGAAGATCCGCGCCGCCGGCGACCCGTCCGCGCGCGCAGAACCGATCACCGGCGCCATCTCGCGCACCATCACCGACCGGCTGAGATGGCTGACCGACATGTCCAATTCAATGCCGTCCTCGTTCACCTTGCGCTCGCGACCGGCGAAGATGCCTTGCGTCATCACCACGCTATCCAGGGAAGGGACTGGCAACGAGGCAACGACGTCGCGCGCCGTTCGAAGGCTTGACAGGTCAGCCTCCACAAAATGCACCCGCGGGTCGGGTCGGTCGCGGAAGGTCCGTCCCACCACCCACACTTCGGCACCCTTCGATACCGCCTCGTTCACGATGGCACGGCCAACCCCGTTGGTCCCGCCAATCACCGCCATCGTGCGACCACGCAACTCCTGCGGGCCGAGCCGACACCTCGACCAATCCCAGTCGCGACGCACCGTGCCGAACATGCTCACCAGATGACCCCACCTTCCAGGTTCGTGCAATCCGGACACACCGACTCTGCAGAAAACGTACCCGGTCTTCACCAACTCGCGGGATTCTCGTACGCACGTGTCACGCCGTTGCACGAGCGATGTGAACCGCGACGACTACCCAAGATCTCCGGGCGGGCAAGTATCGACCGTGCGTGTCGCAACGATGTCGCAACGATGGCGCACCGGTCCGTCATGCGCGGACGCGACGTGCCTCGGTATCGGCCCGCCTCCACGCGGCCTTGCATCGGTCAACCTCGTCGCTTGCATGCTTCCACCTCACCCACACTCCCCAGTTCGCCGCCGACGAGGCATCGTATTCCGCGATCGCCACCCGGCACATCTCCCACAGACGGACCTTGTCGGTCGTCGCACGGTTCCAAGCGTCCCATGCCACACTCCGCACCGCCTTCTTGTGCTGGAGGTCGGCATCAGACACGTGAAGTTCACGAATTACTTATTCGAAATTTGCAGTTGCAGTCAAAAACTCCCGATGGAGGCGATCAGCTTCAGCATACACAGTATCAATACCACTCATGTTGCCTAACATAACTCATGTAGTTGGGGTCGCGCCAGCAGGTTTCCCACCGCGACAGGAAGCGCTTGCACGCTGGGGGAAACACGTCCACCCCTTTCCCGCAAGCCTGAGAAAGGGGTGGTGAGATGTTCCCCTTGACACGTCCGCCGGGGCCGGGATGGATGGTGCAAGCCTGACCATCCATCCCGCGATGCACTATTGGGACGTTGTGGGCGCCGCGTCAGGGCCACGTTCACCGCGTCCCCGTCCACCTTGACCGCAGCCACCATGATCCATCCAACCCCGGTTCATGCCTCCCGTGTCAGGGCCTCCACAATCCGCCATCGTTCCGACCTGGGTCAGCATCCCGTCGATGCGTCCGGCCATCATCGTCGTCATCGACGCCGCACGTTCGGCCGTAAGCGTGCCAACCGCCACCGCGGCATCAACCCGGACCTGCATCGCAGCGAGGATGAAGCCTTCATCGTTGCGACACCGACCCCATGGGCCTGCGCCACACCGTCCAGGGACTTCCAGGCAAGTTCGGTCCGCAGCGCCTCAGGTGTCACCCCGAGTGTCGTGGCCACCGATCCCAGGACTTCCTGGTGCATGGCACCTGGTTTACCGGCCATCATGCCCGCGTCGCCCCGGTCACCACGCCCGGGAGGCATCACGCCCCCGGCACCATTGACCCGTCTGCACCCCGCCCGTGCATCGCGCCGTGACCGCCCGGAAGCATCTGTGCGCCCACCGGCAGTGCCGAGGACGCAAAGCCGACTCCCCCCGCAAGGGTGAGGGCAAGCGCGCCACCGAACAGTGCGCGCCGTGTGGTGATCTTCATGGTCGTGTCTTCTTTTGGTGGCGGGTGGGATCAGGTTGTCCCTCCCGTCACATTGAGTATCGACACGCCATGCTAAGGACGGATCAGACAGTGTCCCATTCCTGCCACGGACCGGACAACACCCGGTAAATCATTCGGATCACGCGACGCGTAGCCAAATGAGGGGCGAGAGACTGAGGTGGCGACGGGTCTCGCGATCATCGCGGTTCTGCCCAGTGAACCAATCAAATCCCGACGGCAACGTCTCCGGCACCCGCCCCCCTTAGTCGGCAACGGCATTATGAACCGGTTGTGCCTCAACCGGACGCAGTTCCCGCGCGAACACGATCATCACCATGCAGGTCGCAAGCGCCAGCAAGGTCAACAGTCCGAAGATGACCTGCAACCCCGGCCCAAGCACCGCGCCAAGGTCGGCAACCACCGACGCATCAAGTGACCCGCGTTCGGAAACCGACAACAGCCTCGAGATCATCGGGCCGGCATCCTCGGCGGTCGCACCTGCCGCCATCGCCACACCAAAGAGGTGCGCATTCAGCCACCCGCCGCCGATTGCGACGAAGACCGCACCCGCCATGTTCCGTGCGAACTGCGTGGACGACGTCACCGCCCCGCGTTGATTCCAAGGCACCGATGCCTGCGGCGCGTACAGGAATGCGGTAGACGAGATTCCCTGCCCGATTCCCGTCAACGCCATCGCCAACGCGATCATCCAGATCGGCCATCCATCACTCGCAAAGGTTGCCGCCAGACACCCAAGGGTGACCAGGCCAGTCCCCACGATGGACACCCGCCGGAACCCGAGGATGATGAACAGGCGCCCACCCACCATTGCAGCCAGCGACCACGCAAACCCGAAGGCCGTCAGGACAAGGCCGGTTGCCGTGGCACCTTCGCCCCGCACGCCCTGGATCAGCAAGGGAAGGAAGGAGGTCAACAGGAACTGAGCCGCGCCGATCAGCACATTCCCGGCATTGCCAACCGCAACGGCCCGGATGCGGAACGCACCGAACGGCAGGATTGGGTCCACTGCCCGGCGTTCCACGATACCGAACAGCACCAGAAGCACCACGCCCACTGTCACCAGCAAGATCATCGGCGTGCCACCCCAGACCAGCGATCGGCCACCCTCCAGGGCGACAAGCAGGATGCACACCACGCCACCTGTCAGTGTTGCCGCCCCGGCGTAGTCGATGTTCACCTGCTTGCGCGAGATTCCCTCCCGCAGGAAGACCGCCAGCAGGGCCAGTGCAAGGATGCAGAGGGGAAGGTTCGACCAGAAGACCCATCGCCACGACATGCTTTCTATGATGAAGGCACCGGTTGACGGACCGAGAAAGCTGAAGAAGCCCCACACACCGGCCGAGGCGCCCTGCACGCGTGCCCGGTCCTTGATGGTGTAGATGTCGCCGAGGACCGTCAGCACCAGTGGCAGGATCGCACCCGCACCCAAGCCCTGGATCACGCGCGCACCCACCAGCAAGGGCATCGAGGTCGACACACCGCACAGGAACGTCCCGGTCATGAAGACCGTGAACCCGAAGAAGAAGAGTGGGCGCCTCCCGAAGACGTCCGCAAGTTTCCCGTACAGCGGCGCAGTGATGGTGGACATCAGCAGGTACCCGCTAAAGACCCACGGATAGAGCGAGATGCCCTGCAGTTCACCAGTGATTGACGGCAGGGCAACCGTCACGACCTGCGTCTCGAAGGCGACCGTCGCCGTCGCGATCAGCAAGGCGAAGGTGAGCAACTGCCGTTCGCGCCCGGCCAGCATCACACTGGTACTGTCGCGGCGCACCGCCGTTGCCGTCATCTGGAACTCCCACGCAAGCGAACTAGAAATCGATCAGGGGCGGAGTAGTACGGGAAGGGTACGCCCGCGCCATCACCGGGGGAAGTCGCATTTCCAGTGCAGTCCGGTCAGGGATTTTCCCTGATCCTGTGGCGGGCCCATTGACTCTCCCACAAGGCAGGAGTACGGTAGTAACAGGACACCCAACCGGGTGATCCGGATCCTGATCGAGAGGAGAACAGAAGTGAGGCTGTACGACCGCACCCACCTGATCGTCTTCTACAAGGTCATGCAGGTTGACATCGTAGCGCCCACGGACGTCCGGTTCCGTGGGTGGGCATGACCGGCTTCCCCGATCCGAATGCATGCACCGTTCTCGTCGTCAAATCAGTTACCCCTAGCGACGGCAGCAGCATCCGGAACCGCGAGGAACATGGCCCGGTCGCCGAGCCAAGACAATTGCCAGACCCGGCGCAAGCGTGGATCGTGATCGACGCCATCTTCATTCCATCAGCCTGATGGTCCTGAGATGACCCGCCCAGTAGGGCACGGTCCTGTTCCCAGTCCGCCCCTCTGGCACGCGCCGAATCCAGTGTCACTGCAGTATCACTCCGGCACCTCACCAGGAGTAGCGGGAACGGTCTAACGAACCTTCCGGCAAAAGGGCCGGTCCCTCCAAGGCGCATGAACCCGGTGACTACCGACAAGTCACCGGGTTCATTGCGTCCTACCCGATTGGGGTCCGCGGGCACGCCACTGTCCTGGTCCGCGGGCATCCGCGCCCGCCGTTCTGGCGTCGTCAGGTGGTTCGTGGTCAACTGACCATTCAGGTGTCACATGCAGCCGGCAAAGCGGCTTCCCATCCAATCAGATGCGGGCAGGGATGCTCGCGGACCCTTCGCGAACCGCGGACCAGTCGGGTGCCACGGACCAGTCGGGTGCCCACCATCTACCTCATTAAGTCGGTCGGGGCGTAATCTACCCTCTCCATGACCATGTCAACACTCACCACTGCCCTCGACGGAGTTCTCCGACGCACCACCGAAGCCGCCGGAGGCGTACCCGGGGTCGTCGCCATCCTGACCGACCGGCAAGGCACCATCCACGAGGGCACCGCGGGGGTGCGTTCCGTCGGGTCCGGCGACGTGATGACCCCCGACACCATCCTCTCCCTCTTCTCCTGCACCAAGGCCATCACCGGGGTCGCCCTGATGCAATGCGTCGAGGATGGTCTCGTCTCACTGGACGACCGGGCCGACCGCCATGTCCCGGAGATCAGCCGCACCCAAGTCCTCGATGGGTTTGACGCCGACGGCACCCCGCGCCTGCGCCCGCCAACCACACCGATTACCGTGCGCCACCTGATACTTCATACCGCCGGGTTCGGGTACGAGTTCTTCAATGCCGATATCCGGCGCTATCGCACGTACGCAAACTCCCTCGGCGCGCCCCGCGGTACCCGCGCCTCAATTGACACGCCACTCACCTTCGATCCCGGAACCCGGTGGCAATACGGCGTCAACATAGACTGGGTGGGACTGGTGATCGAGGCCGTGCGTGGTCAGCGCCTCGGGCAGGTCTTCCGCGAACGGATCCTCGACCCTCTCGGCATGCACGACACCGCATTCCACGTGACCGATGCCATGGCCGACCGTGCCGCCACGATGCATCAACGTCAGCCATCGGGCGAAATCGTCCCGATTCCCTCGATGACGCAGCGCACCCCACCGCAGATCGAGAATGGCGGCGGGGGCCTCTACGCCTCCGCCCGAGACTACGCCGCCTTCATGCGGATGATCCTCAATGACGGATTGGGTGCCGATGGTCGCATCTTGACGTCGGAGACGGTGCAGTTCATGGTGCGGAACGGCCTCGGCGACCTCACGTCCGGAGGGTGGATCAGCGCCAACCCGACCCTCACCAACAGTGGCGAATACTTCCCGGGTATTCACAAGTCGTGGGCCTACACCTTCCAGGTGAACGACGAACCCGCTCCGACCGGCCGGCCCGCCGGATCCCTGGCATGGGCGGGCCTCGGGAACCTCTTCTATTGGATTGACCGGCAGAACGGGATTGCGGGCTTCTGGGGCACCCAGATCCTGCCCTTCCATGACATCTCGTCGTATCCGGGCTTCGTCGAGTTCGAAACTACCGTCTACCAACACCTGTCAAGGTACGGCACACTGCGCGACGCATAGCCGTCTGGAACCGTCGCTACCCCTGTTTCCGTCCGTCGCGAAGCATCCCGATCGCCTTGGCAACACGCGCAGCACGGATTACCTGTTGCTTGGTTCCGGTAATCCACAACACGTACCACCGCTTGTTCGAGTACGAGAGGGTTGACCAGAACGCCATGGCCAATGGATCGGACGATAGGGCAGCTGACAGATCGTCCGGAACCTCGACTTGACGCGGGGAGGTGTCCAGTTCCAAGGTCACCGCAACCTCATCTCCAGCGGCGGCGCCCGCGTTCACGCGCTCTGCGGCACTCACTCCCACCATGAATCGACCGGAAATCACCGCAACCGTGCTTCGATACGTGTGCCCATTGATCGTCACCCGTACCGCCGGCTTCTTTCCAGACCCCAGACGGGCCACCACCTCATCCGGGACAACAATACCTGTCGCAGACTTCATTGCCCCAAGGATTGTCGTGCGGAACGACACCGACCCCTCCGGACCGCTTTCATCTGTCTCCATGCGATGAGGGTAGCGACCTGCCAATATTGCGCTGTCCAAGTTCCGGTGCTGACGGTCGGGATCGCTCGCCCATCTTCGAGATGCCGTACGATTTTCGTTCACGATCTTGCATCATCATTCTGATGACATTCTGTGGAACGGTCATCCTGCTACGCCCCTGAAAGGCCCGAGACCTCATGGCCCGATACAAGCGACGCACCCGGAACCTCTACAACCCGGCCTCCGACAAGCCATTCAGCCTGTCACGTTCGCGGGCCGCCCGGTTCCTCGAGTGCCCGCGGTGCTTCTACCTCGACCGTCGTCTCGGGTTCGACCGGCCCGACATGCCAGGTTGGTCGCTCAACTCGGCGGTCGACCACCTACTCAAGAACGAGTTCGATGGGTGGCGACGCAAGAAGGAACCGCATCCCATGATGACCCGGAACGGCATCGACGCGGTTCCGCTTGCCCATCCTGACCTCCGGACATGGCGCGACGACTTCCAGAAATATGTCGGGGCAAGTGTCTTGCACCAGGAAACCAACCTGATCCTGACCGGCAGCATCGACGACCTGTGGATCAACCCCGCCGGGGAATGGCACGTCATCGACTACAAGTCAACCAGTTCCGAGACCCCGCCAAGCCTTGATGGCGAGTACCGCAGTGGATACAAGACCCAGGTCGAGTGGTACCAGTGGGTCTTCCGGCAGATGGGACATCCGGTCTCGGATACCGCGTACTTCGTGTTCGCCAACGGCCTCCGCGGATACCGCCTCTTCTTCAACCGACTCGAGTTCGAGGTCACAATCCTCGCGCACGAGGGGAGCGATACCTGGGTTGAACCGGCCATCTTCGCCATCAAGGACTGCCTCGAATCCGACACGATCCCCGACGCCTCGCCAACCTGCGACTACTGCGACTACCGGCACGAGATTGGCCAGGCCACCAGCGACTGAACCGTCTCATCCAGAAACCCCTCGGTGGTCCGCTGGCATCCCTGCCCGCAGTGACGCAATCCGAGTCTCGCGCGGTACTACCCGAATTGCAGAGACCGACCCGAACACCCGGGGCCGAACCGGTATGCGCGCCCCCCGGGTGGCATGGTCCCTTCTGACTGATACGAAGGAACCGTGATCGGCATGCCCGTTTGCACGCACACCGTTCTCGGTCCACCAAAATCACCTACGTTATCGCGCAGGCAAGCCGTATAGAATACAAAAGACCTTACAAATCCCACGCCCTAATGTAGGCTCAGGATCACTTGCATGAAGGTGATGATAAGGATACGATGCGCCATCTGATGACCAGCAAGTACAGATACCCAGACCTGTTGCGTACCCCGGTTACGTCGGCGTCCCCAAGCTGACAGGTCAATCCCTCATTGGGGACCCGTCACTAATTGAAAGAAAAGCACATAGCTCACACGGTGATTCTTGAGTTTACTTGCAAGCCTAGCAAAGGTTCAGAGTTTCTAAAAATACTAGTAAATGCTCTCGCCGATACTCGTGCATTCGCTGGCTGCAGGTCGGTAGAGACGTATGTTGATCAAGACAATTCGGATGTCATTGTCCTGTGGGAGAAGTGGGAAGACCGCCCAAGTTAGGAAGCGTACCTCGCATGGCGGGTCCAAACCGGGAAGGTGGACATGATTGGACCGTTCCTGGCTAGTCCGCTTAGGGTCGTGCACCTCTCGAACGCGGACTAACTTGAGATACGTCACCCAAGCATCGTTCTGATGCTTGGGTGCTTCCGGACTGTCAGATCCCTGGCTACACGATGATTGGGCACACAGGGCAATGGGCGGGAATGCTGGGTATCCCGCCCGGAGGCCTCATGATCCGTCGCGGGGAGTCCTGCGGGCGCAGGAAAGGAATGGTGACCCCGGAGCGATTCGAACGCCCGGCCGTTTGGTTCGAAGCCAAATGCTCTATCCGCTGAGCTACGGGGCCAGTTGAACGGCGCATCCACGATGCGACATCCACGGAACATGGTACCGGTCAACCGCTTTCGCCGGCACCTTCCCCACGCGGAGACCCGACAACAGGAAAGCCCCGACCAGTCGCGTGGTCAGGGCCGATGTGTGCGGTTCTTGAATGGTGACCCCGGAGAGATTTGAACTCCCGGCCTTTTGGTTCGTAGCCAAACGCTCTATCCAACTGAGCTACGGGGCCATTCTGCGCACCACCCACCGGAAACGGTCTGCGATGCGACGACAGCGATGATAACAGGCCGGTACCGGCGTTCCCGCCCGGGCCGACCCCTCTCACCGACCGCGATCAGTTGTCGCGGGACCCGCTATCGCCATCCATGTCATCGAGGTCGTTTGGCACTTCCTCGACCTCTTCCTCGCCTTCGCCGGCGTCGTCATCGGCATCGTCGATGGCCATGTCGTCCTCGTCGATGTCGCGACGCTCCAGGCCGGCCCGCAAGTGCGCATGGACGGATGACTGCCCCGTGCTTCGCGTCGGAAAGGAGACCTTCCCCACCAACGTGGAATCCTGGTAGAGCTCACGCACCAGGATGCGCAACTCGCGATCACCAACCGACATCACTCCTGCCACGTACCGGTTTCCACCAGCCATCAGCTTGACCAACCGGGAACCGTCCTTCGAAGGAAGTTCGCCGAGCACATCCCCACGATCGTCAACGATGTGGACCGTCGCCCCCTCCACCTGCAGGAAGAGTTCGTCACCCGCTGCGAGGCGCGCCAGGATTCCCTGCGAGGCCTTGTTCGGCAATGGGAAGACGCCGGTCTTGCCGGTCTCTTCCACCAACAGTTTCGGATCAAGCTTCCGGCGTGCCTCGTTCGGCACATCGGACTGGCCCTGTTCCGCAAGCAGCTGCAGACGCTTGACCTGCTTCTGCGCAATCACGTTTGCCGGGTCGGACTGCAGCGTGACCGAGTATTCGTCATACGCCTCGCGGTACCGACCGAGTTCCGACAGCGCCTTGCCAAGGCGGTTGCGCGCCTCGACATCATCCGGTGTCGCATGCAGGATGTCGCGGTTCTTCTCTTCGGCTTCCTGCCAACGGTTCTGCATCGCCAACTTCACGGCCTCATCAGCCAAGAGCCGCTTATTTCGCTGGCGTTCTGCAACAGTCATCTGTGTCATGTTCTTGCGTATCCTTCGCCGGGTCGGTCGTCACTCACTGCCGTCCGCGAGGTCTTCGCAGCGCGCACCACTGGGTACGCCCTGCCGTTCCGGTCTCGCCGGGTCTGTATCCGAACCGTGCCACTACGTTTCCGTGTCGGGATGCCTCTCGGCACCCTGAGCGTCGGTCATGCCAAGCCCCGGGAGATGCGCCATCGACGATGGCAACCATCCCGAACCCGAGAATCCCAATGCCCGCCCGCCAGGTGCCTGATCGTTCAGCGCGAAGACAAGGTCTCACCGGGGTGGCGCCGTCACCGCCGGACCATTGCTGGGAAGTCTATCAGGGAGGCACAAACCCACGGCTATGCCAGCATCGGCAGGATGACCCGGCGCGATGCCACCGCCACTGGCGTCCGCGAAACACCTTCGAGGAACCACGGGCTCGCCTTGGTCACCTCAACGTCGATCAGGCGCCCGGTCGGATCCTCGACCGAATCGAAGAAGACCAGGGTGTTCGTCGCCGTCCTCCCGCCCCAACGGCCAGGCACACCCGGTCCGGTACCGGAGCCATCATCTTCGGCAACGACCGTCCCCGGTTCGCCGAGCGTGGTGTTTGCCTCACCCCGTCCCTTGCGCGATGCTGGCCCTTCCACAAGGACCTGCACGGTCGTCCCCACTTGTGCGCCGCGATGCGCCTTCAGGATCTCCCGCTGCTGATCCTCGACGGCATGCAGCCGGCGCTTCTTCTCGGCATGTGGCACGTCGTCATCCCACAGGCGTTCCGATGGCGTCGCCCGCCGCGGTGAATACGCCGCCACGTGAACCACATCGAATGCACATTCGCGCAACAGGTCAAGCGTTCCCTGGAAGTGCTCCTCGGTCTCGCCACTGAACCCGACGATCACATCGGTGGACATCCCTACGTTGGGGATGCGGGCGCGGATCCGGTCGATCAGGGCCCGGTACTGCACCACGGTGTACCGACGGGCCATGCGCTTGAGCGTCGCATCGTGCCCTGCCTGCACCGGCAGGTTGATGTGTTCGCAGACCTTCGGCAGCACCGCCACCGCCTCGATCAGGTCATCGGTCATGTGATTGGGATGGGAGGTGAGGAACCGGATTCTCTCCAGACCCGGCAGGTCGTGAAGTGCGTACAGGAGGTCCGACAGGCGCGATGGCGGCGACAAATCCTCGCCATACGCATCGACCGTCTGCCCCAGGAGGACCAGTTCCCGGGCACCCTCGGCCAGCAACCACTTGGACTCCTCGATGATCTCGGCCATCGTCCGCGAGACCTGATCTCCGCGGGTGTAGGGCACGATGCAGTAGGTGCACCGGTAGTTGCATCCATAGATGACCGGGACGTAGCGGGAGACGGCGTGCGAGACCGTCTCGGTGGCGATTGCCTCGCCCGAGCCAAACTTTTCCGGGTTCAGGTCGCCGTAGTCCGGTGCGTCAATCAGGCCGCGTTCGGCCAGATGGTTCAGCAAGTCCTCGGGGCGACGCGGATTGACGTACAGGTCCACGATCGGTGCGCGCTTGAGGAAGCCGCTGACGTTGCCGTCGGTGACGCAACCGGTCACGGCAACCACCAGGTCCGGCCGGGCCTTCTTGAGTTGACCAAGCTGGCGAAGTTCACCCCAGAGACGGTTCTCCGCACCTTGGCGGACGGTGCAACTCGTCAGCAGGACCAGGTCGGCATCAGCCGCGGTCGCTACCGGCGCATGACCGTGTTCGTGGAGCGCACGGGCGATCCGTTCGCTGTCGGCGACATTCATCTGACAGCCGATCGTCCAGAGGTGGTATTTCATCAGTTGGTCTCATCCCGCCGACTTTGCGAAGTGTCTGTGAATGATGGTGGGCCAAGCGAAGCGTATGCAAATCTGGCGAGTTGGGGCGGTGATGGGGTATGGGCACGCGCATCGCCTGACAACCAGTCGTGCACTATCAGATCAGAAGCGGACCACACGGGCGGTGTCCAGGACGAAGATGGTCGCCCGGCGCGCACCCTGAACAACCGGTCTCGCCTCAACGACCGAACGCACCAGTTCGAGGGCACCGTTGACCTGTGTGTCCTCAACGCCAAGCAGCAGGGTGACGTTGCCTCGCCGCAGGAAGCCACCGACCGTATTGATCCGGGTCGGTCCTGGGTATCCTGCCTGCACCACCGCCTCGACCACCCGATTCGCATCGGCGTCGGACAGGATCGCGCACACCAGTTTCATCAACCGCTACATGATGCCACGCGTCGCCATCACCCTGGGATCGCCTCACCGAACGCCACCCGCCACAATCACCCTTGAACTGCCTTGAACCGAGCCCACTCAGTGCCACATGTCACGATCACGTCGGAATGAGGGGTCGACCGCATCTTTTGCCACGCGCCACGATCACCCCGGGATCGCCATCCCCGGTGAGGCGTTCCCGGACCACCTCACCCAACCCGAATGCCCCGGTCACGGATACACGACAGGCACGAACCGTTGCTTGTCAAATGGCATCCGCTGATAGTTCGTCTCCGCCGGCCGTGGGGGCAGCGGTACCTCCGGCGGTTGCAGATCCTCATAGGGAATCTGCGACAGCAAGTGGCTGATGCAGTTCAGTCGCGCCTTCTTCTGGTCAACCGAGTTCACCACCCACCACGGACTGTGATCCGTGTCGGTCGCCTCGAACATCACATCCTTCGCACGCGAGTATTCATTCCATCGCATGCGGGTCTCGATGTCCATCGGACTGAGTTTCCACCGCTTCATCGGGTCGCTCATCCGATCCTGGAACCGCTTCTCCTGTTCCTCGGCACTGACCGAGAACCAGTACTTGATCAGCAGGATGCCCGAATTGGTCAGCATCTCCTCGAACAGCGGGGCGGTCCGAAGGTATTCGTGATACTCGGCGTCGGTGCAGAAGCCCATCACCCGTTCGACACCGGCGCGGTTGTACCAGGACCGGTCGAACAGCACCATCTCACCGGCCGGCGGCAGGTGCGTCACGTATCTCTGGAAGTACCACTGAGACCGCTCACGATCCGTCGGTGTGCCGAGTGCCACCACACGGCAGATGCGCGGGTTCAGGGATTCGGTGATGCGCTTGATCGTGCCACCCTTGCCCGCCGTGTCACGCCCCTCGAAGATCACGCAGATCTTCATCTTGCGCGCCTTCACCCACTCCTGGACCTTCACCAGTTCCAGTTGCAGCCGCTTGAGTTCATCCTCGTAGTCGTACTTCTTCGACTTCGAGACCTTATCTTTCTTGCCCATGACAAACCTCATCGACCATAACGATCTGCACTCGCGCGACCGCCGGTCATCCCTGATTGGCAATGTACCACGCGACCCCAGAACCCCGACCGGGACGCCTCGTGGTACCGTCCCCCACTTCCCATGTCATTCGAAACCCTTTTCGCCCTCGTCATTTTTGCCGCCGTCACGTCGGTCACTCCCGGTCCGAACAACGCCATGGTCCTCGCCTCCGGCGTCCACTTCGGTTTCCGTCGCACCATCCCCCACATGGCCGGAATTGCACTTGGCTACGGCGTCATGCTGGCCGTGATCGGCGCCGGTGTCGGCACCGCCATGTCCGTATCACCTCTGGTCGAGGTCGCCATGCGCCTTGCCAGCGGTGCGTGGATGGTCTGGGTGGCGTGGTCACTCGCCCGCAGTACCGATGCCGGTCGGGACGCCGCCCGCATCCGCCCGATGACCTTCATCGAGGGCGCCCTCTTCCAATGGGTGAACCCAAAGGGGTGGGTGCTTGCACTCTCCTCGATGTCCCTGTTCACGAAGTCCGGCGACCTGATCGCCGATATCGCCATCATCGTCGCCGTCTACGTCGTGACCTGCCTGCCGTCGTCCAGCATCTGGACCGCATTCGGGGTTAGCCTGCGACGCTTCCTAGAGGTGCCGTGGCGGTTGCGCGCCTTCAACATCTCGATGGCAATCCTCCTCCTGGCCTCCACCCTACCCCTGATCTTCGAATCGGTCTGAGACCGCGCCCGCCCGTCCCATTGTTGATTGCCATGGGGTGCCATGGGAAGTGTGCTGAACCCGGGCGTCCTGGCCGGGTCCCGACCAGGACGCGCCTATACTTTGGTCTTCGGCCACCTGCCTGCCATTGGCCGAAGCGACGCGCAGACAACCATGGCGGGGAAGTGTGGTAGGGGATCCCAATGGCCGATTTCCAGCTTGTCTCCGAGTTCCAGCCCGCCGGCGACCAGCCCGTCGCCATCCAGCAACTCTGTGACGGCATCAATCAGGGGAACCGCTACCAGACCCTCCTCGGCGCAACCGGAACCGGCAAGACCTACACCGTCGCCTCGGTGATCGCCCGGCTTCAGCGACCCGCCCTGATCCTCGCCCCCAACAAGACCCTTGCCGCCCAGTTGTACAGCGAGTTCAAGGAGTTCTTCCCCGACAACGCGGTGGAGTATTTCGTCTCCTACTACGACTACTACCAACCCGAGGCGTACATCCCGCGCTCAGATACCTACATAGAGAAGGAAAGCACCGTCAACGAAGAGATCGAGAAGTTGCGCCTCTCTGCAACCCGTTCCCTCTTCGAACGCCGTGATGTCCTGATCGTGGCCTCGATCTCGTGCATCTACGGCCTCGGTTCCCCCGAGGATTACGGCAGTGTCGTCGTCAAGATCCGCCAAGGCGAGGTCCGTCGGCGCGACCGCCTCCTCCGGTTCCTGAACGACATCCAGTACGACCGCAACGACATGAACTTCATCAGGGGCAAGTACCGCGTGCGAGGCGAGGTCCTGGAGATCTTCCCCGCCTACGACGACGATGCCGTCCGTATCGAGTTCTTCGGCGACGAGATCGACCGCATCGTCCGCGTCGACCCCCTGACCGGCGAGGTCCTGGCGGTTCTCACCGAGATCGACATCTACCCGGCACGCCACTTCGTCACGCCGGCCGAGAAACTCGAACGCGCCGTCCTCCAGATTCAGGATGAACTCGCCGAGCGTCTGGAAGTCCTGAATACCCAAGGGAAACTGATCGAGGCACAGCGGTTGCAGCAGCGGACCAACTTCGACCTCGAGATGCTTCGCGAGACCGGCGTCTGCCTCGGTGTCGAGAACTACGCCCGCCACCTGGCCGGACGCGATCCGGGCGACACCCCGTGGACCCTGATGGACTACATGCCCGACGACTTCCTCTTCTTTATTGACGAGTCGCACGTCGCCGTCCCGCAGTCCCGAGGCATGTACTTCGGCGACCGGTCACGCAAGGAGACCCTCGTCGACTACGGCTTCCGCCTGCCCAGTGCCATGGACAACCGCCCTCTCACCTTCGATGAATTCCAGACCCACATGCGCCAGGTCGTCTTCGTCTCGGCGACCCCCGGTTCATACGAAAAGGAACACTCCCAGCAGATCGTCGAACAGTTGATCCGGCCGACCGGCCTCCTCGATCCGTTGATCGAGGTCCGCCCAACCGCGGGACAGATCGATGACCTCCTCGGTGAGATCCGCATCCGTGTCACCCGTAGCGAACGTGTCCTCGTCACCACCCTCACCAAGCGCATGGCCGAGGACCTTTCGGAATACCTCGCCGAGATGGGCGTGAAGGTCCACTACCTCCACTCCGAAGTGGAGACCATGGAACGCATCGAGATCCTGCGCGACCTGCGCCTGGGTGTCTATGACGTGGTCGTGGGGATCAACCTCTTGCGGGAAGGCCTCGACCTGCCCGAGGTCAGCCTCGTGGCGATCCTGGACGCCGACAAGGAGGGGTACCTGCGTTCGGAAACCTCCCTGATCCAGACGTCAGGACGCGCCGCCCGGCACGTCGACGGCCGTGTCCTGATGTATGCCGACCGCATCACGGGTTCCATGGACCGCGCCATCGGCGAGATGCAGCGCCGTCGCGCCAAGCAGGAGGCGCACAACGAAGCGAACGGCATCGTCCCAGCCGGCATCCGCAAGGCCATCCGTGACATGGGTGACCGCCTGCGTGGCGTGGCCGAGGCAACCGCGACGTACAACGCCAACGGTCCCGGCAGTCGCACGCCCGACGCCCCGACCATCTCTCCCGACGAGATCTCACAGGTTATCACCGGCCTCGAGAAGGAGATGCAGGTAGCCGCGAAGTCGATGGAGTTCGAACGCGCCGCCCTCCTGCGCGACCAGATCTACGAACTGCGTGCCATCCTGTCCAGTCCCGACAACCCCCTGGGCACCATGGCAACCTCAGGCAATGGGAGCCAGATTGCCATCGCGACCGCCAGTCGTGCCGCCCGCAGTCCTGGACGCTACGGCAACCGCAAGCGCCGCTAGTCTCGCTTCGCCCACCTCCGCAACGTGAACCACGCGTGCGGGGTGGACGCACTCATCCGCGTGAAAGCGAATCGCCGGTGACCCAAGGGGCGATGGGGTGGGCCAAGCGAAGCGTCTTGCAATCAGGGGCGCTGGAGTGGGGCCCCTACGCCTCCCACCCCCGTACACTTCTGAAGAATCCGTTATGTCACCTGATCCCGACACCACCACAACCACCGACCCCGTCACGCCAGCGAACGTCATTTCGGTCCGCGGTGCACGCGCCCACAATCTCAAGAACATCGATATCGACCTGCCCCGCAACAAGTTGGTCGTCATCACCGGTCTGTCGGGTTCGGGCAAGTCATCCCTCGCGTTCGACACCATCTTCGCCGAGGGCCAGCGCCGCTTCGTCGAAAGTCTCTCGGCCTACGCCCGCCAATTCCTTGGCCAACTCGACAAGCCCGATGTCGACCGCATTGATGGCCTCTCTCCCGCCATCGCCATCGACCAGAAATCCGTATCGCGCAACCCGCGATCGACGGTCGGCACGGTCACCGAAATCTACGATTACCTGCGCCTCCTCTACGCCCGCGTCGGCATTCCCCATTGCCCCCAGTGCGGGCGTCGCGTCGAGTCGCAGACCGTCTCGCAGATGGTCGATGCCATCTCCGCCCTGCCCGCCGGCACGCGCCTCATCCTGCTTGCTCCGGTCTGGCGCGGACGCAAGGGCGAGGGCAAGTCGGTCATTGATGACGCCCGCGCCGGGGGATTTGCCCGCATCCGTGTTGACGGCACCATCCACGCCATTGATGAGATTCCCGAGATTGACGCCAAGCGCGTCCATGACATCGAGATCGTCGTCGACCGCCTCGTCGCCGGGCCGGACCTTGGCAACCGCCTTGCCGATTCCCTGGAAACCGCCCTCAAGCTTGCAACCGGTCAGGTACTCGTCCATGTGATGCCCGCCCCCAGCACCTCCCCGGTTGCCACGGGAGAGGGAAGCCAGCGTGCCTACGACCTCCTGTTCTCCGAGAAGTTCGCCTGCGTGCCGTGCGGGATCTCCTTCGACCCGCCCGAACCGCGCAGTTTCAGCTTCAACAGCCCGCATGGCGCCTGCCCGGACTGCACTGGCCTCGGCACGACCCTTGAGATCGATCCCGACCTCGTGATCCCTAACCGCCACCTTTCGTTCGAGGAAGGGGCCATCGCGCCGTGGCCTCATGACCGCGACAGTTACACCCTGTTGCTTGTGGCCGCCGTCGGTCGTGCTGCCGGCTTCACCATGAAGCAGGCCGTGGACACCCTCACCGAGGATCAACTTGCCCTCATCCTGTTTGGATCCTCCCGCGGACGCGCCGGCCGTGGCCGGGGTGCGCGGGGCATCGGGCGCGTCAGCGAAACGCGCATTACGTTTGAAGGTGTCATTCCTAACCTCCAGCGACGCTATTCGGAGACCCAGTCGGCAACCGTCAAGGAGGAAATCGAACGCTACATGATGAGCCGGCCGTGCCCGGCCTGCGAAGGTGCACGCCTGAAACCGGCCAGTCGCGGGGTGACGATTGGTGACGACAACATCGCGCGGACCGTCGCGCGGACCGTCCTTGAGGCCGATGCATTCTTCCGTGACCTGGAACCGACCCTCGGTCCCCGTGCCGGGGCCATCGCTCGTCCGATCCTCAAGGAAGTGCGCGCGCGCCTGGGTTTCCTGCGCGACGTCGGCCTCGGCTACCTGACCCTCAACCGCGCCTCGGGTAGCCTCTCGGGTGGCGAGGCACAGCGCATCCGCCTGGCCACACAGATCGGGTCCGGCCTGATGGGTGTCCTCTACATCCTCGATGAACCAAGCATCGGCCTGCACCAACGTGACAACGACCGCCTGATCGCCACGCTGCAGCGGTTGCGCGACCTCGGCAACACCCTGCTTGTGGTGGAACACGACGAGGACACCATCCGCGCCGCCGACTGGGTCGTCGATATCGGGCCGGGTGCCGGTGAACACGGCGGGCGCATCGTCGCCGCCGGCACACCCGCCGAGATCATGGCACACCCGGATTCCCTGACCGGCGCGTACCTGTCCGGACGGCGCGTCATTCCCGGCCCTCTCGCGCGCCGTCCCGGCAATGGCAAGTCGGTGACCATCCGTGGGGCGCGCACGCACAACCTCCGGAATGTCGATGTCACCATCCCGCTTGCTTGCCTGGTTGGCGTCACCGGCGTCTCCGGGAGTGGCAAGTCCAGCCTGATCACCGACATCCTCTACAAGCGCCTTTCGCAGGTGATCCACCGGGCCCATGCCCGTCCCGGCGACCACGACGGCATTGACGGCATCGAACACCTCGACAAGGTGATCGACGTCGACCAGTCACCGATCGGGCGCACCCCCCGAAGCAATCCGGCCACCTATGCCGGCATGTTCACGACCATCCGCGAGACCTTCGCGCGCGTCCCAGAATCCCGCGTGCGGGGTTACACCGCCGGACGTTTCTCTTTCAATATCAAGGGAGGCCGGTGCGAGGCGTGCCAAGGCGAAGGAATCATCCAGATCGAGATGCACTTCCTGCCTGACGTCTATGTCCCCTGCGAGGTGTGCGCCGGCAAGCGCTACAACCGCGAGGCCCTGGAGATCCTGTTCAAGGGCAAGACCATCGCCGACGTCCTGGAACTGACCGTCACCGAAGGCCTCGAGTTCTTCGCCAGCATTCCCGCGTTGCGGAACAAGTTGCAGACGCTTGTGGACGTCGGGCTTGGTTACGTACGCCTTGGCCAACCGGCGACGACCCTGTCCGGAGGCGAGGCGCAACGCCTGAAACTTGCCACCGAACTGTCGCGTCGTGCGACCGGCCGGACGATGTACATCCTCGACGAACCGACCACAGGCCTGCACGTCGCCGACGTGGAGAAATTGCTCGGCGTGTTGCACCGTCTGGTAGAGACCGGCAACACCGTGGTGGTGATCGAACACAACCTGGATGTCATCCGCGCCTGCGACTGGTTGATTGACCTCGGTCCCGACGGTGGCGATGCCGGCGGCGAGGTCGTCGTCACGGGCACCCCGGAAACAGTCGCAACCTGCCCCACCTCCCACACCGGCCACTACCTCTCCCGAATGTTCGCGCGGCAGGAGTAATCGGGTAGGGCCGTCTCAACTCGCCCTCTGAGCGCCACGCGCCTAGGTGGGGGCACAGTGGTCCGTCATGAGGGATTCGTGCTGGGAGCGCCGGCGCCCTCGAAGGCATGGGACGATGGGGTTGAGTGATCGTGACGTGCGTGGATGGGAGGAAGATGATTCCCAATTGGTGAAGATGGTGGGTCTGAAGCGAGGGGCCGACGAGGACGCGGGTAGTCCCAAGGTGCCGGAAAGACCTGCCTGATCCAGCCAGTCTTGGGTCGCCTCCCAACCCGGACGCGGAACGAGAGACCAGGCGTTCGCACGGACGGGATTCCGATGGCGTGGGTTCCACCCTGGTTCGCGGGCATCCTTCCCCGCATTTTTCTTGTCGGTCCCGCGGCGCATCCCCGACGCAAACCTATTCTTGTGGATGGGTGGAGTCCTGGGTGAAGCCTGATAGGGGACGACTCGACAGTTACCAGGGCGTGAACCAATGGGGTACCGGCGGGCAGCGATGCCCGCGCACCAAAGTGCCTCGAAGCCATCGCCACTCAAGACCCGAATCCTCTATTCTGTGGGGTGCACATCGCACGAAGGGAAACGCGAATGTCGGCTCACGTGGTGGTGCACTTCAACCTGAAAGACGAGGAACTATGGAAGGCGTACGGCCAGGCAGCCGGCCCCTTGGTCGCCGCGCACGGAGGCAAGATGATCTCCCGCGGGCCGTCAGAGGTCCTGTCCGGCGCGTTTGATCGGGCGTCCATGGTCATCATCGAGTTCCCGGACCGTGCCTCCGCCAAACGGTGGTACGCCTCGCCGGAGTATCAGGCGATCATCCCGAACCGCGACGCGGGCATGGATAGCATCTTCATCGTCGGCGGGGAGTAGCCCGCCCACGCTCAACGCCTCGCCTCCCTCGAACCCGCCTCCCCTCTCCAGTGACGATGGCCCGGGCGCCGGCCCAAAACCGTCCCGATCAGTACAGGGAGGCGATGGCCACGAGGCACTGGTCGGGCCAGCAGTGAGCATCCAAGACTGGAGGCACCGTCGTCGCAGGCGCGATGTTTGCCCAGCCAACCACTGGCTTCGGGTCCCGGAGCCACGCTTTTGGCTATCTGACCCACTCTGCACCTAGGTGTCGTCTCTCACAAGGTTGTTGACAGGGAATCGAGGCGGGAGAGGGGGGTGAGGCCCTTGATGCCGAGGTGCGGTCGATCGTGGTTGTAGTATTCCACGAAGGTGTCCAGTGCGAGTTGGCGCTCGTCCTCGCTCGCCAGCGGGTGGAGATACAGGCATTCGCGCATGACGGTCTGGAACCAGCGCTCGACCTTCCCGTTTGTCTGGGGCCGGTACGGCCGGGTCCGGCGGGCACCCACGCCCAGGTCCGCGCACGCCGCCTTCCATACTCCGGAGACGTACTGGCTCCCGTTGTCCGTGAGCACCCGCTGCACTGGGATCCCGAGCCGACGGAAG
>CANFGH010000009.1 GCA_947446285.1 Chloroflexota bacterium | reverse complement strand
GTGGTGCTGGGCGGGTATTTCACTGGCCGTCACGTCCTGAATGCCTGGAACCGGGTCGTCCTGCAAGGAATGAACCCGCGTGAGGCACTCGAGGACGCCATCTACGACATCAACAAGGAACTCGCCAAGAAGCAGGAGGAGTTCGGTGTGAAGGTCGACAGGTCGATGTACCGGCGGGGGTAACGATTGACCCTCGGTAGCGGTGGGTTTGCCCGGGACATGTGGTTCCGGGCAACGGAAGCATTCCAGTGGTTCGAACAGGGGGGAAACGGCATGGCGGGTCGCACTGAGGTGATGACATCGCGCGGGATGGTCTCCACGGCCGCACGTCCGGAAGGATTGGCGCTGTTCTGGCAGAAGTTCGGGACGTCGTACCTGTTCATGGCACCATTCCTGATCTTCTTCGCCATCTTCGTGGTGGCCCCGGTCCTCACCGCGGTGTACCTGAGTTTCACCTACTTCAATGTGCTTGAGGCTCCGCGGTTCATTGGGTGGAGCAACTACAAGTTGCTTTTCCTTGAGGACGATGTGTTCATCATCGCCATCGCGAACACCTTGACGTTCGCGATCATTACCGGCCCAGTCGGGTTCTTCCTGTCATTCATGTTCGCCTGGCTCATCAACCCGTTGAAGTTGAAGACGCCTCTCGCGCTGTGCTTCTACGCGCCTTCCATCACGGGTGCGGTGGCAATGGGCGTGGTCTGGAAGATCGTGTTCTCGGGCGATCGGTACGGGTACCTGAACAATTGGCTTCTTGGGATCGGGGTGATCGATGAGCCCTACCAGTTCCTTGCCGAACAGGCGGCCATCATGCCCGTCATCATGTTCGTGGCGCTCTGGATGAGCATGGGAACTGGATTTCTCGTGTTCCTTGCTGGGTTGCAGACCGTTCCCGGAGACCTCTATGAGGCCGGAAAGATGGACGGGATCAGGAACCCACTCCAGGAGGTCTGGTACATCACCCTGCCGATGATCAAGCCGCAGTTGCTCTTCGGCAGTGTCATGGCCGTGGTGGCCGGGTTCTCGGTCTTCGAAGTCGCAACATCGCTTGCCGGCTTGCCCAGTCCGTTGTATGCCGGCCACACCATCGTGGCGCACATGTATGACTTTGCGTTCATCCGGTTTGAAATGGGATACGCAACCACGGTTGCAGTCTTCCTGTTCCTTCTGACCTTCGGCCTTGGCCGACTGCTCATGCGCATGTTTTCTTCGAAGAACGAATACTGATCAGCCGTCGGAAGGTGGGTGGTCCGGTGGCAATTGTTGCCGGTCTGACCCAGTGATTTGGAGAGCGAGCCATGGCCGTACTCGTGCGACGACCTCAAACCGTTGACTTTTCGGTGGCGAAGGTCCTGCGGTTTCTGCGCAAGCAGACACCCGCGCCTTCGTACCTGTTCCTGATCCCGATGGCGGTCTTCTCAATGCTGCCAATCGTGTACGTCATCTCGACGGCGTTCAAGCCGCTCGAGGAACTCCTGCTCTTCCCGCCACCGTTCCTGGTCCGGCGCCCGACCTTGGACAATTTCCAGGATCTGTTGCTCGCCACGAACGCATTGGCCGTGCCGTTTACGCGGTACCTGTTCAACAGCATCTTCGTGGTGCTGACCACCGTGATGCTCCAAGTGCTGATGTGCTCGATGTGTGCGTATCCACTCTCCAAGGCGCGGGTCCTGCCGGGTCGCAACTTCATCTTCGGAATGATCGTCGCGGCCCTCATGTTTGCTCCGCAGGTGACGCGCATTCCCCAGTACCTCGTGGTGCAGAAGATCGGCCTCATCGACACCTATGGTGCGCTGATCCTGCCGGCCCTCGCTTGGAGCTACGGGCTGTTCATGATGAAGCAGTTCATGGACAACGCGGTTCCGAACGAACTGATCGAGGCGGCACGTGTCGACGGTGCGCAGGAGTGGACGATCTTCTGGAATATCGTCATGCCCAATGTCGCGCCGGCATGGAACACGCTGCTGATCTTCGGGTTCATCCAGTTGTGGAATGACAGTTTCAGCCCGTTGGTGTTCACGCGCAGCGAGGCCATGAAGACGGTCAGTGTCGCGATGATCAGCCTGACGAATGGCCCAGCGTCGATTGCACGCCAGGGTGCGCAGGCTGCCGCGGCATTCCTGATGACGGCGCCAACCATCACTGTCTTCCTGCTTCGGCAGGCCAAGGTCATCGAGACCATGGCGCATTCGGGGATCAAGTCGTGAGAAACCAGTTCGCGTCGCGCCGACGCACGAGGTTGACGCGTCTCGCCACCCTTACGACCGCCGTCGCTTTGGTCGCGGCGTTTCTGGTTGGTCTGCTTCCTGGCGGCGTCCCGATTGCATCGGCGGATCGGGAGTATTCCTGGACGCTCGACAAGGATTCGCGGACGCTCGCTTCGCCCCTTCCATACATCTACGACTTCGAGATCGACGGGATGTACCAGAAGTGCGGGACCTTCAAGAACCCGGCTGACATCTATATCGACAATGCCGGCAACGTCTGGATATCGGACACGGGTAACAATCGCGTCCTCAAGTTCGCACCTGACGGTACGTACATGCTGACCATCGGCAGTGCTGAGGGTCCCGGCAAATTGAATGCACCAGAGGGTGTATTCATCACCACGCCAGGGGATATCTGGGTTGCTGACCGGGGCAATAGCCGGTTGGTTGCGTACACGGCGAGCGGCGAGTTCATCAAGCAGTTCGGCAAGCCAACCTCACGCCTCCTCGAGGATGATCAGGTCTACCAGCCCAACAAGGTTGTGATTGACCGCCGCGGATACCTGTACGTCCTGAATGGCGGCGGCGACTTCCGGGGGATCTTCCTGCTGGACAGTGAAGGGACGTTCCGGGGCTTCTTTGGTGCGAACCGTCTCGTGTTCGACCTCGGACGCCTGCTTATCCGGATGTTCACGACCGATCAGCAGAAGAAGCAGATCTCAAAGATATTGCCAACACACCATGCCAACATGTTCGTGGATGAACGAGGCTTCATCTACACGGTCTCACCCCTTGGTGATGTCGACCAAATCAAGAAGCTGAACTCGATCGGCAACGACGTCTACACGTCGGGCAACAAGGCCTATGGTGAGATCGAACGTCGCGGGACGCAGACAATCAAGCCGCAGTTCGTGGACGTGACCGTAGACAGCCAGGGGATTGTCTCGGCACTCGACTTCAACAGTGGCCGGATCTACCAGTACGACCAGTCGGCAAACCTGCTTGCGATCTTCGGTGGGCGTGGCTCACAGCGAGGCAAGTTCGAGTTGCCCCAAAGCCTTGCCGTCGGGAACGAGGGACGCCTCTACGTGCTCGATGCAAATCGGAACAACGTGCAGGTATTCCGACCAACCGAGTTTGCCGAACTCCTTCACAAGGGCAGCCGCCTCTTCTTCGACGGCAAGTACGCCGAGGCCGAAGTGATCTGGCGTGAGGTCCTCCGTCGGGACAGCAACTTCGAACTGGCGCATACGGGACTGGCGAAGGCCTTCTTCAAGCGTGGCGAGTACCTGAAGGCGATGGAGGAGTACAAGGTTGCGCGGAACAACGCGGGCTGGTCGCTGGCGTTTGGAGAGCTCCGTCACGACTTCGTCCGCGAGGAATTTGGGCTAGTCCTGCCTGCGTCGATCGCCGGGATTGCGTTGGTTGTCTGGGGTGCACGCCGGATTGGGCGCGCGCTGATGGCAATGCGTTTCGACGACCGCGGAGGCCTCTAATGAGTGGAACGACAGTCCCATTGCCCGGCGGATCGTTGGCTGGTGAACCCGGTGGCGCCGCGTTGATTGATGGTTTGGCGGTCGAGAAGACGGTTGATGTCGCAGTTGCGCCCGAACGCGGCCGAGCCCCGTACTTTCCCAGGCGGTTTGCGACAGCCCCCCGGGCGGCCCGTAGGACAGAGGCGACTGGGTGGCGACGGTTTGCCGAAGACGCCCAGGTGTACAGCACGAAGTGGTTCCGACAGATGCTGTTCGTGGCGATGCATCCCGAGGAGGGGTTTTGGGAACTCAAGCGGAGTGGTGACTGGACGTCAGTCCTCTTTGTCGTTGCACTCCTGATCGCCGCGCGTGGTCTGGTCATGGCCGTCATGGGCTTCCATTTCGTGTTCTTCGCGATCGACAACACCGTGTGGTCGGTTGAAGCTGTGATGGAACAGATAAGCCGGACCATGACATTAGGCATGACCCAATTCCTGTATGGCGGCAATCCTGAGGACACCTCAATCCTTCAGGAAGGGGTGCGGATCATCATTCCGTTCGTCACCTGGTGCCTCGCGCACTACGCGGTTGCGATGATCTTCTTTGGCGAGGGTTCGTTCCGGGACATCTGCGTCAGTGCGGCCTTCTGTTTCGGGCCATACATCGTCATCGCACCGATTGCGACATTTGTGCTGACGAACTCCATGACCCTGACTGAGCGGTCACTCTTCATGACCATCAGTTGGGGAGCGCGGCTATGGGTGGTGTACCTGTTCTATACCCACATACGGGTTATCCATGACTTCGGTACGGGCCGGACGCTAGCGACGTACGGAATTGGCGCGGTAACAGTCATCATCATCTGGGCGTTGTCGGCCCTGATCTTTGCCCTTTCGAGCAATACCTACGAGTTTTTCTATCAAGTGTTCTATGAACTGACCACCCGATAGGGAATGGCGGGCGAGGACACGGATCATGCGGTACGTTGAGGGGCGATCAATGATGAGGATGTTCGGCACGATGCAGATGGGCGGGTGGTACCGGCGTGCCTCGATGGTGACGGTCCACGTGGCCATCGGCCTGGCGTCCATTGCGTTGGTAACACCCCAGGTGCCAGCCGCATTGGCTGAGTCGAGTCTGGCACCGATGACGGTTGTGGACCAGGCTTCCCTGCCTGACGGCTTCGCGATGGTTGCCGAGACACCGACATTGCGTCTTCACGCCAACTTCACGGACTCGCGGCTGGTGGTTGAAGACCGCCGAAGCGGGAAGATGTGGGCTAGCAACCCCTTCGAGCAGTTGGGGGCGCAGAAGGCCTCGCAGGAGGACGCGCTCTTCCTTCTGAGTGCAACCAACGCCAAGCGTCAGATGACGAATCTCCTCACCTGGAATACCGAGAAGCCGAAGATTTCCGCGGTCAATATCCCCGGTGGGTTCCGCGCTACGTACGACATCGACAAGTTCAAGATGCGCTTCACGATGGAGTACGTCATCCGCGAGGAGAAGGCCTTGGACGGGCGGGTCGTCCCGTTCCTCGAGGTGACGGTTCCGGACAAGGGCATCCAGGAATACGGGGACTGCAAGCTTGTCACAAGCCCGACGTGCTTCAAGATCGTAACCCTTGAGGTACTGCCTTTGTTCGGCGCAGCACGTGCCGTCCAGAAGGGCTATGTCATGGTCCCCGACGGTGCGGGCGCCATCGTCGAATTCAAGCCGGAGTACCCGCAATACCGGCAACGGTACTCCGCCCAGATCTTCGGGCCAGATGCGGCGGCCAACCTCTTTACGCTTGGCGGCAGTGGCGGGCGTGGCTGGGGCAACTCGATCACACGGCCGACGATGCCGATCTGGGGCTTGAAGCAGGAAGACGGAGCGTACGCCGGCATCGTCACCCAAGGTGAGTTCCAGGCAAACGTCAATGCCTACCTTGCTGGCTACATCATGAACGCCAATCGAGGGTCTGCCGAGTTCATCTTCCGACGACAAGCAAGCATCCCTCGCCGTCGCAGCGTGTTCGTGAACAAGATCGAGGAAGATCGTCTTCCCGGTGATCGTCAGGTCCGGTATGTCCTGTTGACTGGTGACGACTCGAACTACGCTGGCATGGGCCGAGCGTA
The DNA here is from genome assembly GCA_947446285.1 of Chloroflexota bacterium. Classification (GTDB taxonomy): domain Bacteria; phylum Chloroflexota; class UBA11872; order UBA12225; family UBA12225; genus UBA12225. The sequence continues at coordinate 46,301 of CANFGH010000009.1, read as the reverse complement.
TCGGGACTACCTGATGCTTGTGAAGGGTCTCAAGCCTCTTTCGGCCGAACCACCTCGACCGTTACTCGACCTTTTCATGGGGATCACCCGGCGTACCTCGTTCCGCGAGGACTTCGTGCCCATGACCACGTTCGACCAGGCACTGACGATCATCGGTGAGTTCATCAACAAGGGTGTCAAGGACTTTGACGTCCACCTGATCGGTTGGGCTGATGATGGCTACCGTGGCCGATGGCCAAGGCGCTATCCGTCCGAAAGCACCTTGGGTGGTGATGCCCGGCTTCGTAACCTTGTCCAGGAGGCAAAGCGTCTTGGCGTCAAGGTCTTTTTCGAAGATGACTACATGTTCGGCTACACATTCTCGTCCGGAGGCATCATCGGGCAGATTCCCGGCCTGCGGAACATCTGGCCCAACTGGAGCTACGGGTTCAACTCACGTTGGGACACCGTTCGCGGTGTCAACAAGCTTCCGGTCTTCGAGGGGTCTGGTGGCATCTATCTGCTGAACCCGATCATTGCCCGGGACAACTACCTCGAACGTGACCTGCCAACTCACAAGGCCATGGGCATTGACGGCGTTGTCCTCCGCCAGATGGGCAACATGGTCATGTCTGACACGAACGCCCGCTACCCGCTATCGCGTGGTGAAGTGGCTGAGACGTGGATGAAGATGGCTGACCGTGAACGTGAGACCCTCGGCGGGGCCATGGTTCAGGGTGCAAACGCATATGTCCTTGGTCACACTGACCGAGTGTATGACGCGCCGGTCACTTCGCTCGATGCGTTCGGCGATGCCACGGTTCCGGTCTATCACATCGCGACGCAAGGTCTTGTGGTGCGCCACACGGTCCGGGCGAACCTGCGCAATGACCCTAAGACGGAGCTGCTCAGGCAGTACGAATGGGGAATGCAACCGGTTTACCAACTGACCTACGCACCCTCATCGGACTTGATCCGGACCGACTACAACCTGCTGTACTCGAGCCAGTATGAGGATTGGATCGATCCCGCGGCTCAGGAATACAAGTCGATGCGAGAGACTTTCGGGTTCCTCTCGGGTCAGGCGATCATGAACCACGAGATTTTGCAGCGCAATTTCAATCGGGTCACCTATGCCGATGGCACCCGGCTCTATGTCAACTACAACCCGGATTCACGTCGGACGCCCGAAGGGGCGGAAATACGTGGATATGGCTACGCGCTTGAACGCAAGGGCAGGTAGGCAATGAAGATTGCAGTTTCGCGTGATGACGCCTTGGCGGTGGCACGGGCGACCACACCGGTGCGCCGCCGTCGCCTTTCGCTGACAACGCAGCGCATGCTTGAAGGCTACTTCTTCGTCAGTCCGTGGATTGTCGGGTTCCTGGTCTTTCTCGCATGGCCCTTGTTCCAGAGCTTCTTCCTCAGTTTCCACGAGTTGCAGGCGACAAGCCTGACCGATCTCAAGTGGAAGGGAATCGATAACTACAAGGAAGCATTCTTCATCGATGCGCGCTTCGTGCCGAAGTTGCTGGCAACATTGAAGAACAACCTGCTTGATGTCCCGGTGATCATGATCTTCTCGCTCTTCTCGGCAATTCTTGCCAACCAGAGGATCAAGGGAGTGATCGGTTTCAGGGCAGTCTTCTTCCTGCCACTCGTGATCGGGTCGGCGCAGGTGATCAAGCAGCTCTTTGCGCAAGGTGTTGGTGGTGCGACCCTCAGCCAAGGGATTAATGTCCAGGAACTCGTGTACCAGTACATCGGTGCGGATGCTGCTGCCGGCGTTTCGGATCTCCTGAACCGGCTGCTCTTCGTCCTCTGGAAGACCGGTGTGCAGATGCTCATCTTCCTTGCAGGGCTCAATAGCGTGTCGCCTGTCCTCTACGAGGCGGCCCGCGTGGATGGAGCGACAGACTGGGACAGGTTCTGGAAGGTGACGTTGCCGTTGCTTTCGCCGGTCATCCTTGTGAACCTGGTCTACACCATTGTGGACAGTTTCACCGACACCTTCAATCAGGTCCTTGAGTACATCCAGCAAACCGCGTTCGCCGGTGGGTTCCGCCTAGGCTACGCCGCCTCACTCGGGTGGGTCTACTTCGCGGTAGTCTTCCTCATCCTGTTCGTGGTCATCCGGATCACCAACCAGTACGTCTTCTATGCGGGAGATCGCAGTGGCTAGCATCGCGGCATCCTCGACATCCTTCATTGTTGGGCGCCCGAAATGGTGGCGTGATGGTCAGATCGTGCGTCGCCGATCGATCACATTCCTCCAACGGGCCTTCACCTATATCGTGCTGATTGACATTGCGTTCGTCTTCCTGGTCCCGATCTTCTACATCATGGCGACGTCGCTGAAGACTTCGCAGGATCTGACGGACCCGACGATTGTGTGGATTCCCAGTGGGTTCTTCTGGATCAACTATCCGCTGGCATTCTTTTCCATGGCCTACGTGAAGTCCCTTAGCAATAGTCTTTATATCTCGCTGGGGTCGGCACTTGGGCAGACGGTGAGTTGCGCGTTCGTCGGATACGGGTTTGCGCGGGTACGCTTCCCCGGGCGCGACGCACTTTTTGCCTTGGTGCTCTTCACCTTCCTTGTTCCCCCGCAGACGATCATCGTTCCGCTGTTCATCCTGTATAAGAACCTTGGGTGGATCAACACCTATCAGCCCTTTGTCGTGCCGAGTTTCTTTGGTCACGGATTGAAGGGCGCGCTCTTTGTCGTCGTCTTTCGCCAGTTCTTCAAGACGCTTCCCTGGGAACTTGAAGAGGCCGCTCGCATCGACGGTGCCAGCGCCTTCGCGACTTGGTGGCGCATCATGGTGCCCTTGGCGATGCCTGCGGTCGTGGTGGTGTTCCTGTTCAGTGTGGTCTGGCATTGGAATGACTTCTTTGAGCCATTCATCTACCTGAACCGCATGGAGTACTTCACGTTGCCGATGCGTCTCTCGGTCTTGTCTCCGTCGCTGGATACTGCGACCGGTGGGCAGGCAAGTGACCTGTTCAACGAGGCACTCGTAATGGCTGCGGTGTTCCTTGTGATCCTGCCGCCACTTTCGATTTACCTGTTCACCCAACGGTTCTTCGTTGAGTCGATCGACCGAACAGGTTTGGTCGAGTAAACGGGCGCGAATCTCGTCACGGGTTTGGAATGGCGGTCGCAGGGTTCACGTGATGGTGAAACGTGCGACCGTTTCTCTTTTTAGTGAGCGGTTAGCGCGTCCGTACCGGCCGTGCAGACAGTTCTTGGCACGGGTCGAAATCCGTGTTTCGAACGATCGTGTCGATCAAGACCATATCGTCCTGTCCAACAACACGGACGCCAGTAAGGCGCAATCCTTCTCGCCGTGAATCGGCGACGAAGTGCACCAGGGCGGCACAGATTTCGACGGCCACTTTCGTTTCGCGTGCCGTATCCGAGAGAGAAGTCCGGGCAATTGCGTAGGGCGGTTCGACGGTCCAGTCGAGGACACTGATCCACCACGCTGCCACACCTGAACGGGATGTGGCGGTTCCGAACACTTCGCGGGCGTACTGGCGCAAGAGCAGTACCGTGAGTTCCTGCGGGCTTGATGGGGTGGCGGTCCAGGTGGCTCGGGTTGAGCCGCTCGATTGCGCGCCACCCCATAGGCTGACGCCGGTGAGGATACCGAGACTTATCAGGATGAACGGAGCGACGAACTTCGCTGGTAGCGAGCGTGGTGGTGCCGGACGTGTCGGGAGAGTGGCGACAAATTCGGCTTCGATCCGCCGCTGAGTACATCGAGGGCACGGAGTGGAGGCATCTGTAAGTGGCAAGGCGCACACGATGCAGTTCACAGCTGCCTCCTGGCTCTCTGGCGCCATCGTTGGGCTGTAGGACGTCACGTCACTCCTAGAACGGGAGTTCCTGCCTCATCGTCTCGGCAAACCGGATGAGGCCAATCCGCATGGCTGGTGGGTGATGGGCGTTTGGCGTAGCGGGTGATTGCTACGGCTTACCATCACTCGTCCGCGGTTGCGAGTGCGTCCAACGCCGTGACCGTCCGCCAGTTTCGGGCCGTGACGCTGACGCCAAGGACACGTTCGCCGCACCGGCGAGGCGGGACCGACCAAAGCCACTGGGTGCGTGAAGGTATGCCACCTCATGACCGAGATGGAACCGTTCGTGGGCTGCCCGCAGTCAGTGAAGCCGTTCGAGGTCGGGCGATTCTGGTGCACTGGCAAGGAAGAAGATGTGCAATGTTTCCCCGGAGTTCCGATCGTATAGATCTGCAAAAGGCATCCCGAGGATGGCCCGACGAAGCTTGGAGTGAGGAAACACGATGGTTGTCGGTTGAAGGCCGAACTGGTCGGCAATGGCTTTTGTGATACGTGCTGACAGATCTGATGCATCGGACCCAGGGTGGCGGAACACGATGTGTCCGGTCTGGATGTACGGACCGATGCATGGCCATTCGCGGCGAGTACCTGCGCCAACGCATCCATCGGGAGTATTCGGGTGCCATGGACGTTGATGCCTCGTAGCAACGCTGCCCACGACGTTGCGTCACCCGGCCGCAGTGCGGTTGACGGGCTGGCGCCACTCTTGGCGCACTCGTCACGCATGACGGTGGCAAAGGATCAGGAAAGGGGAGTGGGTCAGGAAGGTGGTGGCCCCCCACGGACTTGAACCGTGAACCAATTGATTAAGAGTCAACTGCTCTGCCATTGAGCTAGAGGGCCGTTAGGACGAGGAAAAGTGTAGCAAATCTATCCTGATGACCCGGGAAAGGGTCGGGAGTAATGCCTACCACGTACCCCGTGAGGGTGGTGCGCCGCGCCTTCGTGTGAGACTGTTCCACAGGGAACGCACGGTGTTCGTCAGGCCCCCGAATGGACGTCTTCGCGATGGCAACTCGATGACCTGACCACGCCATCTGGGACCATTACCACCGCCGTACGGTGATCCACTCATGCTGCCCCGCCTCATGAAGAGGACCAGGGCGACCACGAACATCACCAGACCGATGAGCTGCACAGTCCCGGCAATTCCCGCCAAGAGAGGGAAGCCGTTTGACCATGGTCCCCGCAGGACCCATGCGCCGAGGGTCATGAGTAGCGCGCCACCCATGAGCCGTTGCGGGTCAACGGTCAACTTGGCACCAAGGCCACGGAGTGGGTTCGAGGAACGCCGGCGAATGGGGATTGGCGGTGGTGGGGCACCGCGGCGTTTCGCATCCTCGCCCGGAAAGCGTTCCATGCGGTTCAACAGGTCGCGAATCTCGTCTTCGTAACGCTTTGACATCGCCGTTCCCACTGTAGCCGATGCGCCGGTCGCCGGGGTGCCGCCCTCTCACGATTGGGTGGCGAGGGCTGACGCGCCGACAGTTGCCAAGGTTGGCGCGGTAGTCACGTCTTCTCCATGGAGCAGGACGAATGACTGCCGCTGTCTCGGTTCCGCCTCGACACCTCGAGCACGATTCCACTGCGCAACGAGGTGCCATCTGGCGACGCCGACATCAACGTGATCCCAAGGGAGGCGGGCGTGGATGTCACGGTCGTCGGTTCCGTACGTCTCGATGTCCAGACCGGCGTCACCCATGCCTGCCTGCCACGCCTCGAACCGAAGGTGCTGGTTCCACGCATCAAAGCGGGCACCACGTCTCCAAGCGCCATAGATCGCGGTCCCGACCCGACGGTCACCGCGTGACATCACGCCTTCAACAATCGTGCTTTCAGGGTCATGCCACGAAACACGCATGCCACGGTCGCGGGTCACGTTGCGAAGCACCGAAATCCGCCGTTCAATCTGGGGCCGGGTTGCCTGGGCCGCCCACTGGAATGGTGTGTGTGCCTTTGGAACCATTGTCGATACGCCTACGGTGACCCTAGCACGGCGACCGTGATGGCGTCTTCCGACATCGAGGACCTTCTGGGCAAGGTGGCCAATTCCCTCCACGTCCTGGTCAGTCTCGGTTGGAAGACCGATCATGAAGTAGAGCTTGATCGTCTGCCAACCGCGACTGTAGGCCATTTCGGCGGCGGCCAGCGTGTCGGCTTCGGAGACACCCTTGTGGATGACTTCCCGCATCCGCTCGGTACCTGCTTCAGGAGCGAAGGTGATCCCGGATCGCTTCCCGCGTTCGATCAGCTCCGCGAGATGGACGTTGAATGCATCCACCCGGGTGCTCGGCATGGCGATGGTCAGGGTGTTGTCGTCAAAGAGGTCAATGGCGTCCTGGACGACGAGATCGATGTGCTTGATGTCAGCGCTTGATAGTGACAGGAGCGAAAGTTCGTTGTAGCCGGTCGATTTCAGGAGTTGGTCGGCCATCTCGATGATCTGCGCGCGAGGCCGGACCCGTCGGGGGCGATAGATCAGATCGGCCTGGCAGAACCTGCACCCGCGGCCACATCCCCGCATGATCTCGATCGCCGCACGGTCATGGATTGTCTCCATGTACGGTACGACAGGTCTCGTGGGAAGCGGATAGTCGACCAGATCGACAAACGATTTCTTGACGGGAAGTTCTGGCGCACCGGGAAGTGGTTCAAGTGCGGTGAACACGCCCCGGTCATCGTAGTGCGCTTCGTACAACGTCGGGACATAGCAACCGGGAATGCGGTGCGCCGCCTCGCGCAGGAGGACGGTGCGATCCGGTCGAGGCGAGGATTCCCGGAGTTCGTCATACAGGGCCAGGAACGCGGTGAGCGACTCTTCACCTTCGCCAATCAGGAAAGCGTCGATGAAATCGGACATCGGCTCGGGATTGGTGGCGTTGCTGCCCCCAGCGATGACGATGGGGTGTTCGGGGCCACGGTCGCGCGCGCGGACGGGAATATGTGCCAGATTGAGCATGTTGAGCACGTTGGTGTAATCGAGTTCGTAGGCGAGGCTGAACCCGAGTACATCGAATTGCCCGAGTGCGTGACGTGTTTCGAGGCCGAACAGTGGCACGCGGGACCGGCGCAGTTCGGCTTCCATGTCGAACCAGGGGGCGAAGACGCGTTCGGCGAGGAACCGGTCGTCGCGGTTCACCACTTCGTAGAGCACCTGCATTCCGAGATTTGACATGCCGATGTCGTAGATATCCGGGAACGCAATTCCGAGGCGGATGCGGTGCCGTCCCTGCGGGCCACGTGCTTCCCAGTCCTTCGGGTTGGAATTGAATTCGCCTCCGGTATAGCGGGCCGGCTTCTGCACGCGGGGCAGGAAGGTGTCAATCATCCGGGCGATGGTGCGGTAATCCATGCCATCCCATTGCCCTGCCGGATCGCTGTGCGCTTCGCTCATTTGTTGACATTCTCGCAAGTCGCCCCCTACACTGCCACTCCAAGAGCCACGACGGAACCTAGTAGGAACGGCGCACGCATTCAGGGAGCCCGAGGGCAGTGCGATCGGGTTGCGAACCGCTTCCGAACATCCTTCCCGAGCTGCCCACCGAACGTGATTGCGTGATCCCGGCTTCCAACGAGGCTGGCCGGTTGATCTCGGGATTTGCCAGTAGGCCGGGCCGGATTGCCCTCCGTTACCGGGGCGCAGGAGACTGAAGCCTGCACGAGTGGGTCATCATCCTCGCAGCGGCCATGTGGCCGGCACGGGGGTGGTGGGCAATCGGGGTGGTACCGCGGGTGCGGCGTCGGTACGACGCGCCTCGTCCCCTTGAGGGGCGGGCGCGTTTTTTGTTGCCCGCCGCCTCGGCGAATGTGCGTACGCCGTGCCTCCCATGAACATCACGACAGACGACAAGCAGACCAGGACACCAGGACGAAACCATGTTTTCACCCGTCAGTGCAGATGTTGACTTTCCCGCGCTTGAACGAGGCATCCTCGCCTTCTGGGAGGAACACCACGCCTTTGACCTTCTGGTCGAGAAAAACCGGGGCAAGCCCAAGTGGAGTTTCATCGACGGGCCGATCACCGCGAATGGCCCGATGGGCGTCCATCACGCGTGGGGCCGGACGTACAAGGACCTGTTCAATCGCTTCAAGGCGATGCAGGGTCATGAGTTGCGGTTCCAGCAGGGCTTCGACTGCCAAGGGCTGTGGGTTGAAGTCGAAGTAGAGAAGGAAAAGGGGTTCACGTCAAAGCGGGATATCGAGGCGTTCGGGATCGACCGCTTTGTGGAGGCTTGCAAGGAGCGCGTGCGGCGCTTTTCAGCGATGCAGACCAACCAGTCCATTCGCCTCGGGTATTGGATGGACTGGAACAACTCCTACTTCACCATGGCGGACGAGAACAACTATTCGATCTGGCTCTTCCTTAAGCAATGCCATGATCGAGGCCTGATCTACCGGGGCATCGATTCCATGCCTTGGTGTCCGCGGTGTTCGACTGGGATCTCACACCATGAGATTGCCACTGAGGGCTATGCGGACATCACGCACACGTCGATGTACGTGAAACTGCCATTGGTTGAACGACCGGGCGAGTCCCTGCTGATCTGGACGACGACACCGTGGACGCTCCCGGCGAATGTGGCGGCCGAGGTGCATCCCGACCTGACCTACGTGCGTGTCCGTCAGGGTGATGACGTGCTGATCCTGTCGAAGGGGACGGTCACCTCGGCGTTGACCGGGTCACATGAGGTGATCGGCGAACTTACCGGCAAGGACCTGATCGGTTTGCATTACCGAGGGCCATTTGACCACCTTCCAATCGTGATCGAACAGGGAGTGCCTGAGGCCCACGTTGTGATCGGCGGGTCCGATGTGACGGAGACCGAGGGCACAGGAATCGTCCATATTGCACCCGGATGCGGGGACATCGACTTTGCGCTCGGCAAGCAATACGGGTTGCCGATTGTCGCCCCGATCGATGAGTTTGCACGCTACTACGCGGGTTTTGGCGACCTGACTGGGGAGTATGCGCCAGACGTTGCGCCGACGGTCGCGGCCACGATGCGCGAAGGTGGGTTTCTGTATCGCGTCCTGCCGTACACCCATCGGTATCCCAAGTGTTGGCGTTGCCACACCGAACTGGTGTTCCGGGTCGTCGATGAGTGGTTCATCTCGATGGATGGACCGAAATCCGATGAGGCGCGGGCGCGGGTCGCGGGGCGTGAGATGCCGCCACTGCGTGAACAGATTGCCGATGTCGTCCGGCGGATCGAATGGCACCCGTCATGGGGTCTGGAACGGGAACTTGACTGGTTGCGCAACATGGGCGACTGGATGATTTCCAAGAAGCGCTACTGGGGTCTGGCACTGCCGATCTGGACGTGTGACGACCCCGTTTGCGGCTGGTGGGATGTTGTCGGTGGCGATGACGAATTGCAGTCGCGCGCGACGGAAGGGTGGGAGGCATTCGCCGGGCACGCGCCGCATCGTCCCTTTGTGGATGGTGTGCACATTGCGTGTGCGCAGTGCGGCGGGCAGGCGACACGGATCAAGGATGTCGGCAATCCGTGGCTTGACGCGGGTATCGTGAGTTTCTCGACACTCGGCTACCGGCATGACAAGGACTATTGGAGGGAGTGGTTCCCGGCCCACTTCATCACCGAGAGTTTCCCCGGACAGTTCCGGAACTGGTTCTATTCGCTTCTGGTGATGAGCACCGTTCTGGAAAATCGCGAACCGTTCCGGGCTGTCCTTGGGTACGCAACCTTGCGGGACGAGACCGGCCGCGAGATGCACAAGTCGTGGGGAAACTCCATCGAGTTCAATGAGGCTGCGGAACGCATCGGTGCAAGCGTGATGCGCTGGCTGTATGCCGGTGCCAACACCGAGGCAAACCTGAACTTCGGCTACGGCATCGCTGATCAGATCAAGCGCCGTCTGCTGGTGCTGTGGAACGTCTACGCCTTCTTCTGCAATTACGCGCGACTCGATGGGTTTGATCCCCATGCGCATACCGTGCCGATGGCAGACCGTACTGATCTGGACCGATGGATCCTTGCGGAACTTCACGTGCTGGTCGACGATGTCACCAAGCGGTACGAGGACTTTGATTCCCGGTCGGCGACCTGGCGGATTGAGGCGTTCGTTGATGACCTCTCCACGTGGTACGTGCGTCGTGGCCGGTCCCGGTACTGGAAGAATGAAGCGGATATCGATAAAAGGGCAGCCTACAGCACCCTCTGGGAAGTGCTCACGACGCTTACCCGGCTTCTGGGCCCGTCAATGCCATTCCTGGCTGAAGAGATGTATCAGAACCTTGAGCGGTCCACCGGGGCGGCGGTGCCGGTAAGCGTCCACCACACCGACTGGCCGGTCTCCGATCCGTTGCTGATCGATGAGGACCTGAGGCGATCGATGTCGGTGGTACGGACGGTAGTGGGATTGGCCCGGGCCGCCCGAAGCAAGGTCAAGGTCAAGGTTCGTCAACCCCTTCCGGCGCTAGTGGTTCGGGCGCGGTCTGATGCAGAGCGTGACTCGCTCATGCGTCTCTCTACCCAGATTACCGAGGAATTGAACGTCAAGGTCCTGCGGTTCGCGTCTGACGATGAGGTGCTGGTTACCTATCGGGTCAAGCCGAACTTCAAGGTCCTTGGGCCGAGGTTTGGCCCTCGGGTGAATGCAGTGGCCCGTGCCCTGCAAGCAGCGGATGGGGCCGAGGTTCAACGCCGGCATGCCCGAGGCGAACCGGCGGTCGTGATTGTGGAGGGCCTCGAACTCGAGGTTCCGGCAGCTGAGTTCGATGTCGAAGCCGTCGATGCGCCCGGTTTTGCCGTGGTGGATGACGGAGGCCTGCTCATCGCACTCGACACGAGCCTGACACCGGACCTGGTGGCGGAGGGCCTCTCGCGCGAGATCACGCATGCGATCAATGGAATGCGAAAGGACGCGGGGTTCAATCTAGAGGACCGCATCATCACGCGCTATGACGCCTCGGCAGATGGGGACGCCGTCTTTGCCACGTTCGCGAGTGAAATTGCCTCCGAAACGCTTTCGACCACCTTGGAGGCCGGGACGGCTGCATCGTCCCCCGATGCGTACCGCAAGACCGTCACCTTGGACGGCAATGAAGTCACCGTCGCGATTGAACGTCGGCGCGGGTAAGAGTTGGGGCGAGGTGATGAGGTGCCTCGCCCCGATCTCATTCCTCTCCGAGGTAAGCCTTGCGGACCATCTCGTTCTTGGCGAGGGCATCGGCCGTATCGGTCAACACGATGCGCCCGGTTTGCATGACATACCCGCGGTCGGCGATGGAAAGGGCAAGTTGGGCATTCTGCTCGACGACGACCACGGTGACCCCTGAGTGATTGATCTCCTTGATGGCGTCAAAGATGACGTCGGTAAGGAGGGGCGAAAGACCCATCGACGGTTCATCGAGGAGCAGGACGGCCGGTCGGCCCATCATCGCGCGTCCGATCGCCAACATTTGCTGTTCACCACCGGAGAGCGTGCCGGCCTTTTGACGCAGGCGCTCGCGCAGTCGGGGGAAGAGGTCCAGCACCCGTTCCCGATCAATTGCGACCTGCTTGGTGTCGTTGTGAATGAAGGCGCCCATCGCCAGGTTCTCATCGACTGAGAGGCGTGGGAAGACATGCCGACCTTCGGGTGACTGGCAGATGCCTCGTCGAACGATCTGGTGCGCCGGGACGTTGTTGATGGTCTCGCCACGAAGTTTGACAGTCCCCTGTCTTGGCCGAAGCAGACCGGAGATGGTCTTGAGGGTGGTGCTTTTCCCTGCGCCATTGCTGCCGAGCAGAGTCACGATCTCGCGCTCACGAACTGAAATGCTGACGCCCTGAAGGGCATGAATGTTGCCGTAATAGGTGTGGACGTCTGTGACTTCCAGGACGACAGAACCGATGACCCGGGCGGAAGATGGAGAGGCGGACATCAGTGGGTGCCTCCATCGGCTTCTTCATCCCCGGGACGCTTGTGACGCCTGCCGAGGTATGCCTCGATGACATTATCGTTCCGCTGTACATCGAGGGGTGTTCCCTCGGCGATCTTCTGGCCGTAGTTGAGCACGGTCACGCGCTCAGACAGTCCCATGACCACCTGCATGTCGTGCTCGATCAGAAGGACGGCTACACCGAACTCGTCGCGCACCCGACGGATCAGCGAGATCATGTTCACGGTCTCTTGCGGGTTCATGCCGGCGGTCGGTTCGTCGAGCAGGAGCAGTTGCGGTTCGGACGCCAGCGCGCGTGCCATTTCAAGGCGACGTTGCATGCCGTAGGGCAAATTTCCGGCGGCCTCGTTGGCATACTGGTCGAGTTTCACAAGGTGGAGCAGGGCCATGCCCTTCTCCCTGGCTTCACCTTCCTCCCGACGTTGCGATGGCAGGCGCAAGAGCGATGCGAGCGGACCACTCTTGAGCCGGGAGTGCATCCCGACCAGCACATTCTCGAGCAGGGTTTCGTTGGTGAACAGGCGAATATTCTGGAATGTCCGTCCAATGCCCCGGGCCGTGATCTGGTGTGGGCGAAGACCATGCAGGGACTTGCCGTCGAAAACGACGCGTCCGGCTGAAGGTTCATACTGCCCGGCGACCATGTTGAAGAACGTGGTCTTGCCGGCACCGTTCGGTCCGATCAGGCTGACGATCTGACGTCGGCGGACCTGGAAGTCGACACTGTCGACGGCGACGAGGCCTCCGAACCGTTTGGTGAGGCCGGTGACATCGAGGACGACGTCACCGGAGGCATTCGATGTGGTCATCGTGGTTTCTCCGTCGGCACGGTGGCACCAGCAATCATGACTGCCTCGTCGGGTGCGACGTCATCCTCAGGAAGGTCGGTCAGGGCAGTTTCACGGCGCTTGCGATTGGGAAGGATCCCTTGGGGCCGGAGGTTCATGATCAGGACAAGGCACAAGCCGAAAACCAGCAGGCGGGATTTCAGCAGGTCAAAGGAATTGAACGCTGCCGTGATGGTCGGATCTCCAGTGAGTGCGCCGGCCTTGTGAACCCACCCGGTGAGCCGTTCCGCGAAGATGCGGTCGAAAGATTGGATGAGGAGACCCCCGAGCATGACCCCCCAGATGTTGCCGGTGCCACCCAGGATGACCATGCAGAGCACGATGACGGACGTTGAGTACTCGAACTGGTCTGGTGAGATGGTCTGGAGGTAGGCACCGAAGATGGCTCCGGTTGCACCGGAGAATGATGCCCCCAGCGAGAACGCCCAGAGTTTGGTGGTGACCGGGTTGATACCCATCCCTTGGGCAGCGGTTTCGTCATCGCGGATGGCTGCCCAGGCGCGACCGAGGCGCGAGTTGCGCAGGCGGATGATCGCGAAGATGGATATCGCGCCGACGATGAGCGTGAGGTAGTAATACGGGATCATGCCGAGTTTCAGCTTCATCCCAAGGATTTCGCACGGGTCAACACCGAACTGGCACCCGAAGAGGTAGGGTCGCCCGATGGGGCTCATGCCCTTGACACCCTTGGTCCACGGTTCGAGATTCTTGACCAATCGAGGCACGATTTCGCCAAACCCGAGCGTGACGAGTGCCAGATAGTCCCCCCGCAACCGCAGCGTCGGCGCGCCGAGGATGGCACCCGCACAACCCGCAACGAGGACAGCCATGACCATCGAGACCCAGAAGTCCTGCATCCAGGCAAACGGGCTGCCCGGAAGGACGCTCGCTAGCGGACTGTTGGGCGAGGTGAAAAACGCTGCGGCGTATGCGCCGATGGCGTAGAACGCCGCGTACCCGAGGTCCAGGAGCCCGGCATACCCAACCACGATGTTCAGGCCCAGCGCGAGCGTGATCATCAACATCATCGGGATGAATGCGAGCAGGGCTTGCCATCCAAATAGCAGGTCGAGGAATGGGTAGGCGACGACGAAAGCAAAGGCCGTGGCCTGCAAGATTCGGTTTCGCGTCTGCTGAGGGTCTGCCGGCTCTTCTACGTATGACCTTCGGCCGGGCGTCATGCGGATATCCGTCTGCATCTTCGTTGCCTCAAATCAGGCGCCCACACCACGGGTGCGGTGCGGGCGGGTTCGCATGCTACGCGCGTTCGGCCAGATCCTGGCCAAGGATGCCGGATGGGCGGATGATGAGCACGAGATTCAGGGTGCCGAAGATGACGACGGGTGTCCATCTTGCATCGAGGTACCCGTCGCTCATCGCCCCGAGGATGCCGATGAATACACCGCCAAGCATGGCACCGTTGAGGTTGCCAATCCCTCCGAGGACCGCTGCGGTGAACGAGTTCAGCCCGTAGCTGAAGCCCATCTGGAAACCAGCGGTGTTGTTGTAGAGGCCCGACACAAGTCCGGCAGCTCCGGCAAGGGCGCCTCCGAGCAGGAAGGTCAGGGCGATTGTCCGGTTGATGTCGATGCCCATGAGTTGGGCTGCGTCCCGGTCCTGCGCCGTGGCCCGCATTGCCTTACCGAGCTTCGTTCTCTGGATGAAGAGGGTCAAGGCGATGACCAACGGGACGGTCACCACGAACACGAACACATCCTTGGTTGTGACCCGAACGAAACTGTCGATTCCAAATGCCTTCACAAGGTCAATCTGGGGAATGTATCGGGGAAAGTTGATCGGCGAAACGCCCTTCCAGTAGATGCCAACATTCTGGAGGATGAATGACACACCGATTGCCGAAATAAGAGGTGCCATCCGGGAGCCGCGTCTAAGGCGTCGATATGCTAATCGCTCGATGAGCACATTCAGTGTTGCGCAGAACACCATTGAAGTAATGAGGGCAACAACCAGCCAAAGATAGGTTTCCGGAATTGGTGGCTGGTCCTTGTTGGCGACCCGCTTTACCGCTTGCGCCCCCAATGCCTGAAGCGTTGTGACCGAAGAGAATGCGCCAAGCATGAACACGTCGCCGTGCGCAAAGTTGATCATCTCGACAATGCCGTAAACCAATGTGTACCCAATGGCAACAAGAGTAATGAGCATCCCGTTTGCCAGCCCGGTGACAAGTTGTTGTAAGAAATATTCAAACGTCAACATCTGCGTACGGCTCCATCGAGAGGGAAGCTACTTGGCGACTAACCGCAACGAGTTCATCGAAAACGATCTGGAGAATTGCGATCTGGAGAATTGCGATCTGGAGAATTGCGATCTAAAAAAAAGCTGACACGATACACCTAGGTTGTATCGTGTCAGCCTCGCGCAAGTGTCAGCTGCTAAGACAGCGTCACCATCCAGAAGGGGTGGAGACTGCTGCGAATTAGCCGGCGGTGAGGATCTCCACCTTCTCCCAAGAGAGCGTGCCATCGGCAAGACGTGCGGCGATGCTGACACTCATGGTTGTCACCGAGGTGTCGCCATTCGCATCGAAGCTCCATGTGCCGAGGATGCCCTTGAAATCCTTGGTCGCAAAGACGGCATCCCGGATCTTGGTGCGGTCCTTGACACCCGCAGCAGCGATTGCTGCGAGCGCGACCTTGGCTGCCTCGTATCCGTAGATGGCGTAGGCCTCAGGATCGGCGCCGTAGGCAGCCTTGTACTTCTCGGCGAATTCCTTGGCGGAGCCTTCGTATGCGGACACGGCAACACCGCCGAATGTGCAGTATGCACCCTCAGCTGCGTCACCGGCGGTCTTCAGGAAAGTGGTGTCAAAGATTCCGTCCGGTCCGATGAAACTACCCTCGAACCCACCGTCGCGCAGGTCCTTGAGGACCTTGGCGGCGTTGTTGTCGGTGATCCCGCCGAAGTACACGGCATCAGGCTTCAGTGCGCGCACGTTGGTTGCGACGGCGCGGTAGTCGGATGCCTTGCCGTCGATGCCGGAACGGCCCACCAGCTTGATGCCGATCTTCTCAGCGGTAGCCACGAACACGTCGGCAATTCCCTTGCCGTAGAGTTCGGTGTCGTCAATGACGTAGGCGGTCTTTGCACCGAGCTTCTTGGCCCAGTTTGCACCGACTGCCCCCTGAAGATCGTCCGCAGGAACAACCCGGGTGTAGTTGCGGGATCCGCTCGGATAGTAGACATCCGGCTCGTTTGCCTCGCCCTTGCCCGGCTTGGTGAGCCCGGGATAGGTGTTCGCAGGGCTGATCATCACCAAGTTGGCTTGGTTCAGGATTGGGATGCTGACCTTTGCGGCTCCGGAGTTCATCGTTCCGATGTAAACCATGGTGTCCGGATCGTTGAGTGCCTTGTTGGCGTTCTCCGCTTCCTTCTCGGCCATCCACTTCGCAGCGGCGGCGGTGGCATCGTCGAGAGCTTCGTACTCAATGAAGTAGTTGCCGGCCTTGCGACCGGCTTCCTCGATCGCCATGCGGATGGCGTTGACCACCGAGATTGACTGGCCGTAGCTCGGCCCAGTCAAGGGAAGGCTGCTGATGATCTTGATGACCTCGGCGCCCTGCGCAGCGGGAGCCGCGCTCGCGAGGGTAGGGAGTGAAGTTCCGGCGACAGCCCCGGCAACTGCGGTTACTGTCTTCAGCAACGTTCGGCGTGACTTTGGTGCAATCTTGTCCACGTAGCATCCTCCTGACGCAAGGCTTCGCACCTCCCGTCTCTCCTGTACTACCCTCTGGTAATAGCCCATTGTTGCAGAGAGGACGGGAAGTTATCAAGTGCGGCGGGTTTCAAGACTGTTTCCTTCAATTTTTTTTAGATACCTTGCACAAACTTGACAGGTGTTCTGTTGACCATGAAGGGATAGTTCACTCGGTTCGATAGAATGCGAGTGGGACGGAAGTGTATTTATGGAAATCCTCATTGTCGATGACGACCGTGGCCTCGTCGAGTTCGTATCCGTGGCGCTTCGCCGGGCGGGCTTTACAGTGACCCGCGCCTATGACGCCCCGTCGGTGAACCGCCGAATGCAGGAGGCGTCCTTGCCTGATCTCATCCTTCTGGATATCAACCTGGGGGCGTGGAACGGCTTTGACCTGTTGCGCGAGCTTCGATCACGCAGCCAGATACCTGTGATCCTCCTTACCGGACGCGCCAGCGAAGACGACAAGATCACCGGGCTCGAGGTGGGCGCTGATGACTATGTGACCAAGCCCTTCAGTAGCCGGGAGCTGGTGGCGCGCATCCGGGCGAACATTCGCCGTAACCAGTTTGAGGCTGAACCGGCTTCGCCTGTCGAGACGCGGTTCACGGTTGGACCTTTGACGATTGACGTGCCAACTCACGTTGCGACGAAAAACGGCGACAAGATCAAGCTGACAGTCACCGAGTTCAAATTGTTGAAGTGCCTGATGGAGCGCCAAGGCGTGGTTGTCCCGACGAAGACCCTGCTCCGGACCGTGTGGGGCTACGACGACGCTGATGCGGCAGACATTGTGCGCGTCACTGTTCATAGGTTAAGGCGCAAGGTTGAGGACGATCCGGCGAACCCAGTCCTGCTTCGGACGGTCCCCGGCGTTGGGGTGATGTGCGCGGAACCAGAAGCCGACAGCACCGCGTCGTGAGGGGCACCGGTTGCGGCCGGTTCGGCGTGCGTCGTATGATCTGTGTGGTGGCGGGCGGTGCCACAGTCGTATGCGGAAGTGGCGCAGTGGTAGCGCGTCTCCTTGCCAAGGAGAAGGTCGCGGGTTCGACCCCCGTCTTCCGCTCCCCTCTATTCGTGGCCAGCCGCCGGGGTTATTCCCGAGCCGGTCGGGTATCGGTGGATCACCCAATGGTCCGCCAATCAGGGTGACGTAGCCAAGTGGTAAGGCGGGGCTCTGCAAAAGCTCTATCGCCGGTTCAATTCCGGCCGTCACCTCCCTCTCTGGTAGACGAGTGAGTTACTCGGCGATTGGCTTGGCACTCATAAACAATGCAGTTATGCCGAGAATGGCGACTGCGGCTGTGACAAATGCGCCTCCGAGCAGGACAGCGCCATCCAGGTCTGAATCCAGAAGCGCGTAGATTGCCAGAGGCATCGTTTGGGTTCGTCCGCGGAGTGAACCCGCGAACATCAGGGTTGCGCCGAACTCCCCTACGGCTCGTGACCAGCAGAGGATCGCGCCAGCCACGAGTGCCGGACGGGCGAGAGGAACCGTGACGTGCCGGAATGCACCCCATCCGGTTGCGCCGTCGATCATTGCCGCGGCCTCAAGGTCGCGATCGGCACGCAGGAATGCAGCGCGCGCCGTCCTCACGTAGAAGGGGATCGCGACAAAGCACTGCGCCAGGACCACACCAGTCGTGGAGAACGCGAGGGTGATCCCGGCATCGGCTAACCACGAACCTACGAGGCCCCGGCGACCGAAAGCAAGCAAAAGGGCGAGACCGGCGACAGCCGGTGGCAGGATGACCGGTACATCGACCAGGGCATTCGCGAGGCTCCGGCCCGGAAAAGGCACGCGTGCGAGCGCGAAGGCTGCCGGTGTGCCGACGATGATCGCGATGATGAGGGTCAAGACTGATGTCGCGATTGATAACCAAACGGCGCTGGCGAGTGCATCAGGTCGGCTGCCGGTGGCGAATGGATCGACAGATGCGGCGCGGATGAGCAACGCAACTGTTGGTAGTCCAATGAACCCACCGACACTGATCGCTGCGGCGATTGGGGACCAGCGGGGCATGCCGGGAGTCATGATCGTCCACGCCGGTCACGGTGCAACTCACACCGGGCAGTTGTGCGGAGGACCCATCCTGACACCGAAGGCATCACGCTGGCTTGAACTTCGCGGTCACGAGAATGGCCTGTCCGGCGGGTGAACGGATAAACGATATGAGCCGGCGCGCGGTCGCCGGGGCCTTCGCCGACTTGAGCACGGCGATCGGGTACTCGGCGACGACATTTGCGGCGTCCGGGATGTCGATGGTCGTCACCTCGCCGGCGGGCACGGCGGTGACGTCGGTCGCGTAACAAATCCCAGCATCGGCTTCGCCCAACTGGACCTTTACCACGACATGACGGACATTGGCTTCCTCTGACACGATGTTGGCAAGGACCTTGGCGTCGTACCCGTCGCCGTTCGCCGGGTCGGACGCGAGGTTCTTGAGTGCGGTGCGCGCATAGGCACCGATCGGTACGTCTGCCGGTGTCGTGACGAACTTGACGCCAGGCTTGGCGAGGTCGGCAAGGGTGGTGACCTTGCCGGGGCTGCCCTTCGGGACGATTAAGACTAGCCGGTTGCGGGCAAAGACCTTGGCGTCGCCGTCGACGTCGACGAGGCCGGCCTTCGTCACCTGTTCCATCTGGACGAGGTCCGCGGAGGCGAAGATGTCCGCCTTTGCGCCTTCCTGAAGTTGAGTGCGGAGTTGGCTCGATGATCCGTAATTTGTGGTGATTGCCAGTCTCTCATTGCCCGCTTGGGCCCTGAATGCGCTCCATACTTGGTCGAACACGTTCGCGAGCGACGCGGCGGCGAAGACGACGACTTCCTTTGGCTCGGCGACGGGAACCGCGGTTGGCGTGATTTGCACGTCGGTTGGCTTGATCGGGGCTGACGTAGCTGTCGGTGCGGTGGGCGTGTTGGCGGTTGCGGGTGCATCCGTGCCACCACAGGCGGCGAGGATGCCGGGTGTCGCGAGAAGTGCGATGAACGTGCGTCGCGTTTGCATTCGGGTTTCAGGTGCCCGTTCAGGTGGCGATGTCGGCAATGTGCCTGCCGGTCTCGGCAGTGTCGTAGCCAAGTGCCTGGAGGTCACGACGGCACGCGTGACTGGTGAGGGTGTCCAACAGGCGGGCGATGCGGGGGTCGGCGAGCGACGCAGTGGGTAAGACAAGGTCGTAACGTTCCGTCGCAAGCGGGACGAACCCCAGACCGGTCGCTGCTGTCACGTCGCGGGTTGCCACTCCGGCATCGGCCGCTCCGATTGCGATGGCATGGGCCACGTCACGGTGGCTCGATGCTATTGGACCCGGGATGCGCAGAGTTGACGGTGCGCCGCTACGGCGAAGCTCGCGGTCGAGCATTCGGCGTGCGCCTGACCCGACCTCACGGATCGCGATGCGCATGCCTGGCTGGATCAGGTCGGCGCCGGACCGAATACCAAGGGGGTTGCCGGGCGAGGTGACGAAACCGGCCTCCCACGACCCGAGGGTGACGACGGTGACAGGTGTCGGACACCGAGACAGACGGATGTCGGGAAGGTTTGCGATCCCGGACGCTTCGTCGAGCAGGTGCACACCCGCGGCATGCGTGCGTTCGGCGGCCAGTGATTCGAGGGACGCGATACTGGATCGTCCCATCCATAAGAAACGCCCGGTGCCGGTTGTCGCGTTCAGGCGGTCGGCAAGGACACCCAGGCCAGTCGCGCACCCCATCAGGATCACGTTGTGCGCACTTTCGCGAGGGTCGCGAACATGCTCAAGATGAAACCCGTCAGCATTGGCGGCGCCAATGGCATCGGCAGAGACCTGTGCACCGTCGTGGCCGAGTGGGTAGGCGACCCACCGGCCGGAAAGGTAGGCAAGTGCCATCCTGCCTGAGGCGCGAACTCCCGCGGGTCCGTCGACGTCGACCGCACCGGTGGAGATTGCCACGGGGAACAGGTGTTCGACGGTCGTGCCCAGAGCACGGGCGATTCGCAATGCGACGTCGACCCCCGGGATTGCACGGCCGGCCTCGATCGCGTGCAATGACTGACGGCTGATCCCAACTTGCGAGGAGAATGCAGTCTGCGGAATGCCCCGGTGTTCGCGGATCGCGCGGATGCGGGATGTGACAGATCCAGTCATGACAGGAAAACCTTACAAACTGTCTCCTAGACATGTCAATCTGGGATCAGGAGCCGTACATCACTTGGCGGATGCGTCGGACGTCCAGGACGCGGTGGGGATGGGCGGGGGTGCGTCTGAGGCCTGATGGCCGCGCTGCTGGGTGAGTGCGGTTGGAGTGAAAAGGGTGCCGAGAGCGGGGTTCGAACCCGCACGCCCGCGAAGGCGGCAGATTTTAAGTCTGCTGCGTCTGCCTGTTCCGCCATCCCGGCACGGGATCACGACATCGTACCGGGTTGGGATGGGGTGTGCCTCAGTGCGTCGGACTACTCAACTTTGCGCGCACCTATAATCGAACGACGACGCGGGTCGTCGGGAGGAAATGCGATGCCAAGTGGTGCACCCGGCAAGAAAGAGAAGAAGAAGCCGAAGAAGGATGCCGTGACCAAGGCGGTCCGGTCCTCCGTCGGTGAAACCTCGATGGCCGTTGAGGTAGTGTCCAAGCGCAAGAAGGAACGCGCGGGCTAGTCTGGCGTGGGGTGGTTTGGGTCCGGCAGAACCCTGCCGGACGGACACGTCCACGTGATCATGTCCCCTTTTGGCGACCGATGCGTTCTTGACGATGTGGAGACACAGTACCGACGGGGACTTGTGAAGTACCTGCCACCGTCGTGCAACACTTGGTGTGACCGGTCTTTATGACCATCAGAGACGCATCACCGACTACTCCTGTGTCCGCGGTTGATGACCCGGTTCAGGCCAGTTCGTCCACCAGCGCAACTGACACCGGGCCCGTCCGCGCGGCGTATGCGCCTTTCGTCCAGTCCTATAGCGCCTACACTGCCACGGTCCACGATGCATCGCGCATTGCGTGGCGGGTCACCATCGCGTCTGGGTTGATCCTGCTTACCCTGCTTGTGGGTGGTCCCCTTGTTCGAACCTGGTACGTCGGATGGGCAATTGAGCTGCGCGGGGCCACCATGCGGTCCATCGACAGCGTCGTATTCATGCAGAGGCAAGGGGTTGGTGACTGGGTCGTCGCCCCGACCAACGAGGACCTTGACGAGGGTGATGTCATCCGCACCGCGGTAAACGCCCGTGCATTCATGCAGTTCTTTGATGGCAGCACTGCACTCGTCTTTCCAGATTCGACATTCCGGATCATCCGCAGTCAGCAGGGACGGTTCCAACCGGACCGGTATTCGCTGATCCTCGAAGTGGTCAAGGGGCGGGCACGGATCGGTGTGGCGCCGGCAGAGGATCCGTTTCAGGCATTCGTGCAACTGCGTGCGCCTTCCACTCAGGTGCACGTGACTGAAGGTAGTTACTCCATTGATGCTTCGGGGGACCGGTCTCAAGTCACGACCCGACGTGGTGTGGCGACCGGGTATTCGAATGGCGCTGTCGTGTCGGCGCTGACCGGTCAACGTCTTGTCGCGACTGCGAACCGGCTCCCGATAGGAGGCCTATCCTCGCGTCGCGATCTCGTGACCAATCCTGTCTTCGCCGACAGAGATGGTGATTTGCCGGCTGACTGGGTCGAACGCGACATTTCCGAACAGGATCCGCCGGGCGAGGTGACGTACCACCCGACCGCCGGCACCATCACGCTTGTGCGGCGCGGTCAGGGGCACGGCGAGACGATGATCGCCCAGAACATCGATGTCGATCTCTGGGACTTCGAGAGGGTGGAGGTGGAGGCCAGTGTCCGCGTCCTCAGCCACTCGCTATCTGGTGGAGGCTGGCAAGGAACCGAATATCCGCTCATCTTGAGAGTGATCTACCGGGATATCACGGGCACCGTCCACACGTGGTACCGGGGCTTCTACCGGCACAATGACGACAACTTTCCAGTCCGGGATGCCGATCTGCTTCCAACTTCGGACTGGGTCCGCTTCGAGACAAGCCTTCTCGGGATTGCCCCTCGCCCGTGGCGCATCATTCGCGTCGAACTTGTGGCATCGGGATGGGACTACGCTTCCGTTGTAAACGCATTCCACATCTGGGCTGATTGATTTCTGCCGTCGCCCTTGCACGGGTGTCTTGGCACTCGGTGAGGCTCCCCCCTGCTGTTGTTAGCGGCACGGCTGCTCACGGATAGAGGCGTTATGACACTTTCCTGTGGCGTGGATCTTGTGGAGATTGACCGGGTTGCGGCCGTGCTAGACCGCTGGGGTGACCGGTTTCTTATCCGAATTTTTACCGACGCGGAACGTGCCTACTGCCGGGGTCGTGTACCCGAACTCGCGGTGCGTTTCGCAGCGAAAGAGGCGGTCAGCAAGGCACTTGGGACAGGGATTGTCGGCATGGCTTGGCGTGACATCGAGGTGGTTCCGGATCCGCGTGGCAAACCACTGGTCGTCCTTCACAACCGTGCAAAGGCGCGAGCTGCGGAAATAGGCTTGACGGCTTTCGAGGTCTCGTTGTCGCACTCGCGGGACATGGCTATCGCAATGGTTGTGGCCCAGGGTGTCAACCGGGCGGGATCGTAGAGGCAACCTGTGCGACTGGTCACATCGGCCGCGATGCGTGCGTTGGAAGATGCCTCTGAGCGTGCGGGTGTGCCTCGGGACCAATTGCTGGAACAGGCCGGGTTGGCGATCGCACGCAGTGCACAGCTCCTGATGGGTGGCGCACGTGGCCGGACCGTTGCAGCCCTGGTTGGAAAGGGCAACAACGGTGCCGATGCGTTGGTTGCGTGTGGTCATCTGGCGCGTTCCCGACGTTGGCGTGTGCGCCTGTGCCTATCGCAGTCGCGTGCTGGTGATCCGCATCTGGCGTGGGCGGACGATCCAGACTTGGTGGGCCTCGTTGAAGTCATGGCAGGGGACGATTCTGAGACACTCCCGAGACGCCTTGCCGATTGGCTTGGCTCATCGGATGTGGTGCTTGACGGTCTTCTGGGCATCGGTGCATCCGGTCCGGCACGCGGTGCGGTCCGCGCCGTCCTCGAGGTTTGCGATCAGTTCCGGGCACAACCGGGACAGTTCCGTATCGCGATTGATGTCCCATCGGGAGTTGATGCCGATACGGGTGGCGCAGATCCGGTTGCATTCCAGGCGACGCACACCTTCGCCACCGGGCTTGTCAAGGTGGGCACGGTCCTTGGCGATGGTGCTGCGAAATCAGGCCGTGTCGTGGAACTCGATATCGGGATCCCGGGCTTCGTCCGCCCGGAGTTGGGTCGCACGCTTTCTGATGATGGTGGAACGTGGAGGGCGGTGCCCGCCCACGTTGCGCACCTGCTTCCCGCGAGGCCGGACCGGTCACACAAGGGGACATTCGGTCGGGTGCTTGTCCTGGGAGGTTCGGGAAGGTATCCAGGCGCACCAGTTTTGGCTGCGCTTGGAGCGATTGAGGCCGGGAGTGGCCTCGTGACGATTGCGAATGCCGGTCAGGACGCGGGCGTCGTGCCTCCGGTCGAGGCGGTGGTCCTGCCGCTTGTGCAAGACGCGTCGACCCCTGGGGTGCTGAACTTGGCACATCTTGACGTCGTGGTTGAACACCTCGAACGCTGCAGGGGACTGGTAATCGGGCCGGGCCTCGGCTTGGATGGGGCAACAGTCACCGCGGTCCGGGAGCTGTTGGCGAGGATTGGTACTCGGGACCAGTCCTTGACTGTGGTGGTGGACGCCGATGCACTGAATGCGATCTCACCGGTCGCGCCTGATCGCTGGCCGCTCGGCGCACTGGTGGGAACTTCCGTGCCTGATCGGGGATGTTCTTTCGTGTTTACCCCCCACCTGGCTGAGATGGCACGGCTGACTGGCCAGACCGTCGAGACAGTCGGTCGAGACCCGGTAAGCATTGCCCGGGGTTCGGCGATGAGCTGGGGTGTCGTGGTCGTTCTCAAGGGCGCGCCAAGTGTCGTCGCGTCGCCTACTGGGACGGTGGTGGTTGGCGCGTACGCAAATGCGGCGTTGGCTACGGCCGGAAGTGGGGACGTGCTTGCCGGTGTCATTGCCTCCTTGGCGGCACAGGGTGCATCGCCATGGGAGAGTGCTGTTACCGGGATGACCCTGCATGCCCTCGCCGGAGAGGCATGGCGCACCCAGCACGGAAGCGCGGGCCTGCGTGCATCCGACCTTAGCGTGTGGCTACCCGTCGCGCGTCGGATGCTCGAGAGGTACCGGTAGACCCCTCACCGGGACCCTTGTCTTACACAGACGCCGGACGTTGACAGAACCAACGATCTATCATCAACGTGGCTTGGGATCCGCAGACTGTCCCACCCAAGAAATGGCCCCGAATCCCGAGTCGCGCGTCGCGAGGTACTGGGGAGGCGGAAGTGAGCGAGGGCCAGCAAAGCCCTGGAGGTGCCTGGAATGCGTGCTGTCGACTTGATTAACAAGAAGCGCACTGGTCTGCGGCACGAACCCGGCGAGATTGCGTCGCTGGTTGATGGGTATTTGCGGAATATCATTCCGGATTACCAGATGTCTGCGTGGCTGATGGCTGTCTGCTGGCGAGGCCTTGATGCCGTGGAGACAGCCGAACTCACCCGTGCGCTGGTTGAAAGTGGCCAGCAACTCGCGTTCCGAGATTTGGCAATGCCGGTCGTGGACAAGCATTCCACGGGCGGAGTCGGAGACAAGACCACACTCGTGCTTGTGCCCATGCTTGCCGCTGCGGGTTGTGTGGTTGCCAAGATGTCGGGGCGAGGGCTTGGGCACACCGGTGGCACGATCGACAAGTTGGAAGCAATCCCCGGGGTCAATACCGAATTGGGTATTTCCGATTTTGCCGCAGCCGTCCGGACGCGCGGTATCGCCGTTTCGGCCCAGTCGCCCGATCTTGCGCCTGGCGACGGGCGCCTGTACGCACTGCGCGATGTCACCGGGACGGTCGAATCGATTCCGCTGATCGCGAGTAGCGTGATGAGCAAGAAGATTGCCACCGGCGCACGGGCGGTCGTGCTTGACGTCAAGGTTGGCAGTGGCGCATTCATGAAGACCTTGGAAGGGGCTCGTAATCTGTCACGGGCAATGGTCGATCTTGGGTTAGCGGCTGGACTGGCGGTCGTGGCGGTCATCACCGCGATGGATCAGCCGCTTGGAATGGCGGTCGGGAATATCCTCGAGGTGCAGGAGGCGGTCGCCACCCTCCGTGGTGGTGGGTCGAGCGACTTGCTGGAACTGTGCGTGATCCTGGGTGCAGAGGTGATGGTCGCTTCAGGTGCGGCGTTGACTATCACCGAGGCTCGAACGAGGCTAGAGGCGACGATCAGCTCCGGAGACGCCCATCGTTGCCTGCGCGATCTGGTTGCATCGCTCGGTGGTTCCCCCGATGCGATCGATCATCCGGAGACCCTGCCGACGGCACCATGGCAAACGCCGGTGGTCGCCCACCAGGACGGTGTGGTCGCTCGCATTGACGCACTGGCCATTGGAGAGGTGGCGATGCGGTTGGGTGCAGGGCGGGCGACAAAGGGGGCATTGATTGACCCGGCAGTCGGCGTCGTTCTGTCTGTCCGTGCTGGTGACCGTGTGCATGCGGGCCAGTCGGTGGGGGTTGTACATTCGCGCAAACCCCTTGGCTCGACCGACCGGCTGGTGTCCGAAGTGATTGGGGCCTTCACGTGGTCGGCGACGGACATTGTTCGGGAACCCCTAGTTCTTGAGGTCATCCGCTGAACCGGAGATGACCACGCAGAGGGGCCGGTATTCTCGGATTGCCTCCTCACCGTGACCCTGCACGTCTGCTACCGGCGAGATCTGATGCCTCGAGACCAGGGGCACCGGTAGACTCTGGTCGGCGCGTCACTGTCGGCGCGACTGTGGAGAACAGGGGTCGGGATGCGCCTCGGGATTATCGGACTGCCCCAAAGCGGCAAGACGTCGCTCTTCAATGCACTGACCGGTGGTGAAGCACCAGTGGCCGCCGGTGGGTACGGTCAGGACACGCATGTTGCCGTCGTCAAGGTTCCAGACGCGCGTCTGGACCGCCTGACCGAGATGTTCTCGCCGAAGAAGACGACCCCGGCCGAGGTGCACTACCTTGACTTCCCGGGTGCCGGGTTCGGATCGCGCGACCGGAGCGAAGTGGCCTGGGTCGGGCAACTCAGAACCGTTGACGCCCTGGTGATCGTGGTTCGGGGGTTTACTGACCCGAGCGTGCCGAATGATGGACCGATCGACCCGGTTGCGGCCCTCGAAAAAGTGCAACTTGATCTGGTGGTTGCTGATCTGGCGGTCGTCGAACGCAAGCGCACGAGGCTTGAGAGCGACCTCAAGAAGACCAAGACTGCCGAGCGCGCGCCAATCGAGGCGGAGATCGCCCTTTTCGAGGAGTTCCAGAAGTCACTCGAGGAGGGTCAACCCCTGCGCGCGCAAGATCTGTCTCCGGACCAGTTGCGCGACATCAGAGGGTTCCAGTTCCTGACCCTGAAGCCAGTCCTTGTGCTGGTGAATGTAGGTGAGGACCAGTTAGGTGACCGCGCGGCCATCGAGGCCAGCGTGCGCGCCGCGTATTCGTACCCGATGACAGCAGTTGCGTCCCTCTGCGCCAAGTTGGAGATGGAGTTGGCGCAGCTTGATGGCGAGGATGCCGCCACCTTCATGGCCGACCTCGGTTTGGTGGAACTCGCCGCGGGATCGGTGATCCGCCAGAGCTATGACCTGACTGGGCTGATCTCGTTCCTCACGGCGGGTGAGGACGAGGTTCGTGCATGGCCGATTGTCCGAGGCGAGAAGGCACCTGGGGCCGCTGGAGTGATCCATTCCGACTTGGAGAAGGGGTTCATCCGTGCCGAAGTGGTGGCGTACCATGACCTCATGTCGACCGGAAGCATGGCCGAGGCGCGCAAGCGGGGAATGCTTCGTCAGGAAGGGCGGAACTACACCGTCCTTGATGGTGACATCCTGAACATCCTGTTCAGCCGGTAAGGCAAGGATTGGGTTTGCCGGGAAGTCTCCCGCGGCCCCTTCATGCTTGCCTTCCCCAAATTGAGGCCTTGGCACACCCGATCAGACGGAGGGTGCCAAGGCGATTATCCCTTGAGGCGAATCTCCACCGCACGTGCGTGCGCCTCGAAGCCTTCGGCACGCGCGAGGCGCGCCGCTACCGGGCCGATTTCGGCGAGGCGACGTGGTGACAGTCCGATGACGCTGATGATCTTGATGAAGTCAGCGACGGATAACGGTGAGGCGAATCGCGCAGTCTGGCCGGTCGGCATGATGTGGCTTGGTCCAGCGACGTAGTCTCCGGCGGCTTCGGGAGAGTGACTTCCGACGAAGATTCCACCGGCGTGGCGAACTTCGCCAACCCATGTCCACGGGTCTTCGACGAGGAGGCACAGGTGTTCCGGCGCAAAGGTGTTTGCCAAGGCAATCGCCTCGGCCACCGACGAAGTCACGATGGCCCCACCCCGATGGGTGAGGGACTCCCTGGCAACCGCGGCGGTTGGAAGGGTTTCCAGTTGGCGCCGCACGGCCTCGGCGACTGAGGTTGCGAGTTCGATGCTGGTCGTGATGAGGACCGAGGTTGCCAGAGGGTCATGTTCGGCCTGGGCCAGGAGATCTGACGCCACCTCTTCGGCGTCGGCGGATCCATCGGCTACCACCAGGGTCTCGGTTGGCCCGGGGAGTTGGTCGATGTCGACTGCGCCGTAGACGCGACGTTTGGCCAGGACGACGAAGAGGTTCCCCGGTCCGAGAATCTTGTCCACCTTCGGGACTGACTGCGTGCCGTACGCCATCGCGCAGATTGCCTGGGCGCCACCCAGTTTGAAGACGCGATGGACGCCTGCGATGTCGGCGGCGACAAGCATCTCCGGTCGCTGTCTTCCGTTCGCATCCGGAGAGGTACAGAGGACAACTTCCTGCACCCCGGCAACGCGTGCCGGAACGGCAGCCATCAGGACGGACGATGGGTAGGCACCCCGTCCGGACGGTGCATAGAGGCCGACGCGGTCGAGTGGACGCACCACCTGTCCAAGACCTTCGCCAAAATCGAGCCAGGATCCGTGAGGCTGTTTCTGGTGAAACCGTTCGATCCGGTCAGCGGCGACCCGGAGGTCGGCGACGAACTGCGCCGAAACCTGTTGGTAAGCGGCTTCGATTTCCTCACGCGTCGTTTCAAACGACCCGGTGACCGTTTCGCCGAGGCGCGCCCCGATTTCACGGAGGGCGTCATCGCCGCGCGCGCGGACTTCGAGGCGCACGCGTTCCACGAACGCTTCCGGGCTGAGTGGGATGCCGAAGACCACCTCGGTACGTGCCGATACGTCGGCGTCAGGAGTGAGTTCATCGATCGGTATGCGGTGGAGGATTGCCTCCGCTTCCGGTGTCCCGGCGTGCGCGATGCGCAGGATGGTCTCGTTCGTCATCTTGTGGTCGTTCCAGATGGTCGGCTGAGGTGATGCGTGCGGTGCCGAGACGGGGTGGTCCGGGGTCAGACGCCGAGTTCCCGGTTGAGTTCGAGAACGCGGTGCGACTGCTCATCGAACAAATAGCGGAGCTGCAGGACCGAGATGCCCGAACCACCGGCGGCACGCAGGTGATCAACGGCAGCCTGGAGATCCCGCGTGGGCACGATGATCGTGGCGGCGAACCAATGGCCGCCTTCTGGCCCTTCGGAAGCGCTGAACACGCGGGCAATGGTCGGTCCGGTCCGGCCACGGGTTGCCGGTGAACCTAGCAACCTTTCGGCAACTTCGGTCTCGGTCGTCGCGCGCAGGTTTGCGGTGACCGAGTAGAAGCCCTGGGCGCGACCGCGCGCTTCAATCAGTTCGAGGATCCGTCTTGCGAGTTCGCGCTTCGCCGGATGGGTCGTGAGTGATCGCCGATTGCCAATGAGACAGGCCTGCGTCTTCATGACCACGGCGTGGCGCAGGACTTTCAGACGGTTCTCCTTGAGGGAGACACCCGATACCGTAAGTTCGACAATCACGTCAGCGAACCCGGCACCGGGCGCTGCCTCGACCCCGCCGTCCATCGCAATGATGGTGAAGTGGGTAATTCCCTTCTCGTACAGAAAGCGTTGTGCGAGGCGCGGGTAGCTGGTGGCGACGCGAAGGAGTTGCCCCCTTTCGCGAAGGGTCACCGCAACGTCAGCGAGGTCAACCATCGAGGTGACGTCGATCCAACCATCCGGGACGGCGACGACGAGGTCGCCCGACGAAAACCCGAGATTGGGATCGAGGACCACCAAGTCGTCACCTTCGATACCGAACTCGGAAACGAAGTCGACCCCGGTGAGACCGATGTCAAGGTCGCCGTCGGTGACTTGGGTGACGATGTCGCGCGCCCTCTGCAGAAAGACGACGACGCCGGGCAGCCCGGAGATGCCTGCCGACAACTGCCGCTCGCTTTCCTTGCGGACGCGGAGGCCACACCCCTCGAGGAAGGAGAGCGCGGCGGGTTCAATGCGTCGTCCCGACGGCACGCCCATCCGCAGGATTGTGTGTTCGGTGTCGGTCATGACCGCGCCTCCGTGCCGGTTTCCGCGCGGTTCGTGGACCGATGCAGGCCCGTGCTCTCGGAACTCGATGCCGGGTTTGCCCGCAACCATTCCAGAGACGACGTGATCGGGATTGGCCCATCCGGCACGGAGATTGTGTCGTCGGCCGGAACGCCATCCGGTGTGAGCAGTCGAAGCCGAAGGGTCTCGGGAGGGTCGTCGCGGGACACCATCGCGAGATAGGCGAAACCCTCCCGGGAGGCGAATGCAACTGCGCCTCGGGCGGCGCGACCGCTTGTGTCCAATGCGGCGGTGACCCCAATGTGCCGGAGCGCCGTGGCCGCGCGAGCGGCGATTACCGCGTCGCCGGGGGTAGAGGGAACGACGAAAACCGCATCCGGAACGTTGTCACGGGTGCCGTCGATCGTTTCGGCCTCCTTGGCAAGCACTAGCCGTTCGAGGCCGAATGCGAACCCGATAGCCGTGACCGATTGCCTCCCTCCAAGGACGCGGTAGAGGTCGTCATATCGTCCGCCCCCGCAGAGTTGCTTCTCAGCGCCCAGCGCCTCGTGGTCCACTTCAAAGACCATTCCGGTGTAGTACTGCAGTCCGCGGCTCAGTCCGAGGTCAATCTGCACGCGTTCGCGCCTTACGCCAAACGCATCGAGAAGGGTGATCGTTTCAGAGAGTTGGTCCAACGGCTTCGGATCGAGACCGTGGGCTTCGAGGAGTGCGCGGGCCGCATCGAGGGCGGTATCCGGGTCGCCGCGAACCGCGCCCAGTTCGTCGATGAATGCGAGCGCCCGATCCACCGCCGCGCGTGCCGTGTCGGCGTGCATGCGTGCTGCCAGACGGGTCGTCACATCTTCCAGGGTTCGACGACCCAAGTCACCTGCGCTGGTCTGGGCGACCAGACGGGCAAGCGCATCCTGGGATGTGGACGAAAGTTCGGCGGTGACGGCGCCGTCGCGGATCTGAGTGGACTCGTCTGGCTGGATGAGGTCCGGGTCCAGAGAGGCGAACCGGGTCCGGACAGCCTCGATCCCGTGACGCCTGGCGTCCTCGAGGCTTTCGAGCAACAGTGCGCGTCGACGTCCGGTGAGGCCGAGATGGGTCAGCAGTTCACCCAGGATGCCGACGTTTCCGATCGTCACGGTGTACTTGGTTATGCCGATGGTGTCGAGGGTCGTTGCGGCCAACGCAATGATTTCCGCATCCGCGAGGACACCTTCGGCACCCAGGACTTCGACCCCGGTCTGCATGAACTGTCGGAATCGGCCGCGTGATGGGCGTTCGTAACGGAACACCGGACCAGTTGCAAACATCTTGTCTGGCAGGCGCGGTGACGGTTGGGCGATTGCTGCGCGTACCACGCTTGCCGTCAGTTCGGGCCGGAGGCAGATCCTGCGCCCACCAAGGTCGTGGAACGAGTAGAGCTTCGAGATGATTTCGAGGCCTGATTTCCTCAGGTGAAGTTCGGCAGGCTCAAGCACAGGCACATCCACGCGGCGGAAGCCGTGAAGTCCGAATGCGGTTTCGCACTTCGTGCGCATGGCATCCATGCTTGTTGCCTGACGGGTTTGATGGTCCTGAGTGCCTCGGACGCGTTCAAGCGGTCGCCGTTCCACGGGCATCCTTTCCGGCACCAAGCGGAGCCGCGCCGAGACCATCCCTACCGGGACGCTCCACACTGTCTAGCAGGGTCGTGACTGGGCCGTCGGCGACGAAGTTGATGGTCATGTCTGCGCCGAACTTCCCAGCGGCGACGGGTATGCCAAGGGTTCGTAACGAGACAATGACGGCCGTGACGAGCGGTTCGGCAACTGTCGGAAGCGCCGCGCCGGTCAACCTGGGCCGTCGACCACTCCTTGTACCGGTGAAGAGCGTGAACTGGGAGACGATCAGGGCGGCCTCACCCGTGTCGAGTAGTGAACGGTTCATTCGACCTTGGTCGTCAGCGAGAACCCGAAGTTCCGCAATCTTGCGTGCGATCCACGCTGAGTCGCCTTCGCGGTCCTCATGGGTCACACCGATGAGGACCGCGAAGGCCACGGCCAATTGCCCCCACATGTTCCCCGGCAACCTCCACATTCGCACCGCGGACACGCTGGATGACGGCGCGCATGACTTTCTGCAGGCCGGCTATGCCGAGACCGGTGAAGACGATGAGGTCGTTCCGGTTCCCGTGGTGGCTGGTGCCGGCGACGCGGGGGCCGCCGAAGGAGCGATTGCGGCATCAGCGGTATCTGACTTCGTCTCGGTTGCCGGAGCTGGCGTGACTGCTGCCGTGGGGGGGGACGACGTCTCCGATGGTGCCGAAGGGCGACTGTCGTTGATGTACCAACCCGACCCCTTGAAGACGACACCGGCCGCGAAATAGACCTTGCGCACCTTGCCGGAGCACTCGGGACATTCGGTGATAGGGTCGTCGGAAAACTTCTGCACCAGTTCGAATCGATGGGTGCAAGCGGTACAGACGTACTCGTAGGTCGGCATTTGCGGTGCGTGAACTCCTGTTCCCGACCCAATGGTCGGACTTTGGATAGTCTAGCAACCGGTCACCGGTGGTCAGGTGAGGTCGGGCAGGTCGAGGAGTAGGCCTTCGATGGCGAGGCGGGGATTGACGTTGGCATCGATGTGCGCCCATGCCTCGCGCGTTCGGGTGATGGCGGCAATGATCTGGGTGATATCGAGACGCACGGCCGCGTGCCGCAACGCACCCTCACGATCGATGTTCGTGATGAGTTCCGGGCATCCGGCATGGCAAACGAGGGCGTCGCGCCACCAGCTGATCCAATCCTCGAACGCTCCGGCCATCCGTTCGCGGGTCCGTGCCACCTGACGACTGTCCTCAAGGCGGTCTGCCAGTGAAAGTCGTCGCGTGCGCCGCGTAGCAAGAATTGTTTCAAGAAGCGTCAGGTGGTCGTCGCGACGGGTGAGTTGGGCCGGATCATCGGACGTTGCGATGGCCCAGCCTGGCCTTCCGCCTGACAGGCGTGCAAGAAGATCGGCGTGGTCGCCATCGACGCCCCGGTCGATCAGGCCTTTGGCGACCGTCCCAAGTGGCATCGTCCGTAACCCCACCTCACGACATCGCGACCGGATCGTTGGGAGTACCTGGTCGGCGTCGTTCGTGGTCAGGATGATCACGGTGTCCGGGGGAGGTTCCTCGATGGTCTTCAGAAGCCGGTTGGCGGCCTCGTTCTCAAGTACGGATGCCTCACGCACGATGAAGACCTTTCGGGTCGACAGGTACGGGTGCAGGCTTGATTGATGGATCACTTCCTGTGCTTGCTCGGTCAGGATGGTCCGCTTGTCGTCACGACGCTCCACCAGATGGATATCCGGATGGCCGTTACGGCCCGAGGCGTGGCATGACGGGCAGGCGCCGCATGGCGCTTCAGTCTGCAAACCGTGGCAGACCACTTGGCCGGCGAACGCAATGGCAAGCGTGCGCTTACCAATCTGGGCGGGGCCGGTGATCAGGTATGCGTGTGTGCCTTGACCACGGGTGTACGCCGTCCGCATCTGGGTGACAGAGGCGTCATTCCCGATGAAATCCGCGAACGATCGTGTCATGTTGTGGTTCCATGGCAACCGGTTTGCAACTACCGTTGTGCCGAAGCGTTACCCGGTTGATGGGTACCGTATTTGCAAGAGATGCCGGGCCTTCGCATGTGTTTTGCCCGAGTTGCGTCGGTCGGGTCGAAGCTGCGGTCTCACATGATCATACGGGGCTCGGGTTCTCGGCTATCGTGCCGCGTGATGTGGTCACGGTGGTGCGATGCCTTGGCTGTCGCCTCGTCTTACGCGTCGAAGTTGACCCACACACGATGGTTCCGGTGCCGACTGGTGTCGAACGCCTTCCTGCCGGTGAGGTCATTCACGGACTTGCAAGCAGCCGTGCAACTGGCGATGTTTGCAGTCACCTGCGGGCTGTGTAGGCCAATATCCGCCGAGCGCGCCTGCTTTATTGCCGCGCAGTTAACTTTCGATGGGTATTCCCGAACGGCCGAAGCCATCGAAACGCATCAACGGGTCCGATGGGACCCGCACCTGCGAAGTAAGGGTTGCAGATGATGGTGCCGAGAGACAGAATTGAACTGTCGACACTGCGATTTTCAGTCGCATGCTCTACCAACTGAGCTATCTCGGCAGGCCAGAACGCCATGGTGGCACGCGAGATGTGCGGAACGACCAGCAAGCAACGCCGGGTGGGCGGTGAGGGGCTCGAACCCCCGACACCGGCGGTGTAAACGCCGTGCTCTACCAGCTGAGCTAACCGCCCGTTCCGATCATCCCTAAGCGTGGACCAGTGTGTGTAATGGTGCCGAGGATGGGACTTGAACCCATACGAGGAGTGGATACCCCACTAGGCCCTCAACCTAGCGCGTCTGCCAGTTCCGCCACCTCGGCAAGCACGCCTAGTATAGCAATGGCGTGCCGGTCCGCCCACGGTGGACGGACCGGCACGGTGCGAGTGTCGGGTTGTGCCAATCGCGCGCTGCCACTGGGTGTCGCGTCGTGGCCAACCCGAATTGACTGCCTTACGCGCCGAGTGCCTTGCGGGCCTTGATGACCGGTTCGGCTTCCTTGGTCAGCGTGTCGGCAACTTCCTTGAAGACGGTCGACGGCGCTTCCTGGTTGACGAGGATGCGCTCGAGACCCTTTGCGAGGATCTGGTCGCCGTTCGGGACGAAGACGCGTGCACTGTCCTGGAACTTGGTCTTCGGCAACTGGTCGAGCGCGGTCTTGAAGTTCGGGTTGGTCTTGATGAAGTCTTGCATCTCCTTGCTTTCGATCGCGGCCTTGCGGACTGGCATGTAGCCGGTCTGCTGCGACCACACGGCCTGCACCTTGGGACTGGTCGCGAACGCGATGTACTGCATGGCGGCCTGCTGCTTCTCCTTGGCAAGCCCGGAGAGAATGGCCACGCCTGCGCCACCGGTCGGGCATCCGAACCCGGCCGGACCTTCGGGAAGGAACCCTGTCCCAACCTCGAACTTGCCCTTGGCGGCATCGAGGATGCCCACCAGGCTTCCGGTCGAGTTGATGATGTTGACCGCGTTCATCTGCTTGAACTCATCGGTGTCGTTCTTGACCGATTGGGCCCATCCGGCCTTGATACTGTCACGGTAGAACTCACCTGCCTGGACGCCCTTCGGTTCCCCGATGGTCATCTTGAAGTCCTTGTCGGAGTACGCACCACCGAACTGCCAGATCACGCCTTGGAAAATCCATGCCGAGTAACCACCATTGGCGAAGACGAACTGCTTGGGGTCGATCGCTCCCTTGAGTTTCGGCGCGAAGTCCTTGACGAACTCATCCCAGGTCTTCGGGGCGCGATCGGGCAGTCCGGCCTTCTTGTAGGCGTCCTTGTTGTAGTAGAAGAGCGGGGTGCTGCGGGCGAATGGCAGTGCGTAACTCTTGCCACCCTGAACATATTCATTGAACAGGGATTCAATGTAGTCCTTGGTGTCTACTTTCTCGGCCTTCATCAAGTCATCCAACGGCTGGATGGCCTTGTTCAGGTAGAATTTATACCACCAGACGTCGGAAAGGACCGCCATGTCCGGTGCCTGCTTGGCCTGAAGGGCGGCGGTCAGCTTGTTTGCCAGTTCCTCGTAGCTGCCCTGGAACTGGTGCTCGACGGTGACCGTCTTCTGGGAGTCGTTGAACTGTTTGACAACTTCTTCCTGGGCCTTGCCAAGGTTTGCGGCGAAGGCGCCCCAATAGACAAGTTTGACCGGACCAGACGACGCGGCCGGGGCGGCGGCCCCGCCGGACGCAGTGTCACCACCACAGGCGGCGAGGGCGATGCCAGTCCCGAGCAATCCCGCAGCGGACAATGCTCCCCGGCGTGTACGCAGGTTCATCTGTGCGTTTCCTTCCTATTCGCGCGGCACAACACCCGCGCGTCGTGTTTCGGTAGACGTCACCCCTTGACGGCACCGGCAGCAATTCCCTCGACCAAGTGGCGTTGCACCACGATGAAGAGGGCGATGATTGGCGCGATCACGATGATCGTGCCCGCGAGAACCACTCCCCATTCGGTGGTGCCTTCCTGCGTGAACAGGAAGTAGATGCCGATGGGGAGGGTGCGCATGGTGTCCTTGCTGGTCACCACCAGGGGCCAAAGAAAGTCGTTCCACCTTGCCACGGCAGTAAGGAGGATCAGGGTGGCAAGGACGGGACGGGAGAGTGGGAGGACGACGTGCCACAGGATCTGGAGGTGGCCGGCGCCATCGACACGGGCAGCTTCAATCACTTCGCGTGGCAGGGACAAGAAGTGCTGCCGGAGGAAAAAGGTTCCGAACGCTGACCCAATGGTTGGCAGGATCAGTCCTGTCACCGAATTTACGTAGCCGAGGGATGCGACCGTCAGGTAATTAGGAAGGACAGTTACTTCCTCGGGAATCATCAGTGCACCAAGGATGAACATGAAGATCAGGTTTCTGCCGGGCACTTGCAGATAGGCGAACGCGTAGGCGCAGAAGGTCGCGTTCACAAGTTTTAGGGTGGTGCTGACAAGTGTGACCGCGATGCTGTTCAGGTACATTCGGGTGAAAGGTGCCGCAGCCCATGCGGCCGGGAAGTTGGACCACGCGGGGTTTGGCGGCCACCACGTCGATGGCACGGTGTAGATTTCGCTATTGGTCTTAAGGGCCCCGATGATCACCCAGTAGGTCGGGATTCCGACAATCACCAAGGCGAGACCGAGGC
Organism: Chloroflexota bacterium; assembly: GCA_947446285.1. Taxonomy (GTDB): domain Bacteria; phylum Chloroflexota; class UBA11872; order UBA12225; family UBA12225; genus UBA12225. The sequence goes on along the minus strand of CANFGH010000009.1, from coordinate 9,760 downwards.
CGAGGTAGGCAGCTAGTGCTCCCGCAAGGCGTGACGCCCACATGTGTGACGTCGTCCGCGGAAGGTCTCTGGACTTCGGGGCGATTCGCGAGGGAGAGACGAAGGTGACGCTATTCATAGGTCACCCGCTTCTCCACCATTCTGATCTGCACGACCGTTATGGCGAGCATTAGACCGAACAGAATGGTGGCGTAGGTGGCGGCGCGACCCGCGTTGAAGCCGACAAATGCTTCGCTATACACCTGGTAGATAAGGGTGGTTGTTGCATAGACTGGACCCCCGCCAGTCATGACACGGATGACATCAAACGCTTGGAAACTTGAAAGGATCGAGGTGACTGTCAGGAAGAAGGCAACGGGGCTCAGTCCGGGCACGGTCACATTGACAAAGCGTTGCCAAGCGTTGGCACCGTCGACCCGCGCGGCCTCGTAGAGCTCACGCGGAATCCCCTGAAGGCCGGCGAGAAAGATCACGGCGTCGTACCCAGTGGATTTCCAAATTATCACGAGGATGACGGTTGGCATCGCCCAGTACGGATCGTTCTGCCACCGCGTCATCGGCATGCCGAGGGCGGTTGCGCCTTGACTGATCAGGCCGTAGTACGGTGCCAGGAGAAAAGTCCACACGAGAGCGATAGCACTTCCGGGCAGGATTGCCGGGGCGAACATAGCCGCGCGGACGAAATTGCGCCCCCGCCGCTTCTGGTTCAGGAGAAGTGAGAGACCCAGGGCAATCATGATCGTGATGCCGACCGAACCCACCGTAAAGACGAGCGTATTGCGCAGGACCGTCCAGAATGTGGCGCTGGTGAGGACCTCAATCCAGTTGTCGAGTCCAATCCACAGGGGTTCCGGGGCGATCATGTCCCAATAGGTGAAGCTTAGCCAAAGGTTCCGCAACATTGGCCAGTAGGAGAATACGCAGAGGGTGACAACGTTCGGGGTGATGAAGGCCAGGAAGACCAGGAGATCACGAGACCATGCGGGTGTTGCCGACGGGCTCGGAACAGTTGCTGGGCGTGGCACGCGGAGTGCTTGTATTGTGATGACCCTGGCCTCTTCCCGTCTTTCCACTTTGCCAATGCGACGTTACGGGTGGGTTATCCGGTTGTGCCAAATGTTGCGGCGTTCGACTAGGAACCCGGACGCACCCAGTTCGCCAAGTCGTCCTTGTGTGGCCTCACCTCAGGCACGCCATGCACGAGCGCACGGCGTGCCGACACCATCCGGTTGATGACCTCTTCCGGGGTCAGGCCAGTGACGACGGTCTCACCGGACGTCCACTCGTCCTTGCCAACCAACTTCAGGCGGGTATCGGCAAGCCCATCCATGAACTCAATAGTGCGATCGTTGATTTCGATCAGCTCTTCGAAACGGCCTTCCAGATTGATCCACATGAAAACATTGTTACACAATTGTGGTAGGTGAATGGCGCCAAAACTGGGATAGTGGACCGGCATTGCCCGGAGCCAATCATTCGCCATAGGTGCCTGACAAATTGACGACGAGAGGTTCTGCCGGATACACTTCCCCGTCATCGATGCCGTTGAGCGATGCCGGTTTCTTGGTCCCGTGGTGCAGCGGTCTAGCATACGTCCCTGTCAAGGATGAGATCGCGGGTTCGAATCCCGTCGGGACCGCCACCTTTGGCCCCTCTTTCAAAGAGGGGCCTTGTTGTTTTGTGTGCGGCTCTCTGGCGCCGTCCGAAACGCCTCCCGTCAACCGGAAACCTGTCGGGAAGTGCCATGCGCAGTGATCATCCTCAGGCGGGCACCTTGTTTGGTCAGGTGTACCTGCGCCAAGCTTATCCAGCGGATTCGAATGGAATGGCGACGGTATTTGGCCTCGCCTTTGATGATTACCGCCGTGGCCTTGGCGTTGATGCGGTCACCCTAGGGACCATGTGGCAACCGTCCTTCACGGCGAGGGTTGGTGTGTCGACTGTCGCGGTTTCGGCAGTCGGAGACGTTGTCGGGTTCATCATTTCGGCGGCGCCTGGCGTTGAAGAGTTCCAGAGGGACAGACGCCCGCGCGAACGACCCAAGTTTCCGGAGATGATGGGATGGCGCAACATGTGGCGTCTTCCAGCCACGTTTGGGCCGATGGGGCTTGCCTTCGCCCGTCGGCGAACGCGTCCCGACGAGGGATACGTCTCGATGCTTGCCGTCAGACCGGATTGGCAGGGGAAGGGTGTCGCCCGGTCACTCCTGCTAGCGGTTGAGGGTGCGATGGTGCGTGCGGGGGCCCGTGGGGTCCTGCTCCACACCGCTGCGCGCAATGAGGCGGCCCAGAGGGCGTATCGCCGGACTGGCTACCGGGTGGTGCGCACCTTGCGTTCGCCGTGGACTGACCCGGCAGGCATCAACGCCTACGTCGCGATGCGCAAGGACTTGGACGCTCCTTAACCGCTGCACCGCCGCCAACTATCTGGTGGCGGGCGTTGGCGGAACCTCCACGGCATTCCACACGAAGTCAATCGTCGTGAGAAGGCCATAGACCGGTCCGTTGAACTCGTTCCCGGCACCTTCAGGGAAGGTGATCGTAAGGATGAGCGTGTCTGTCTCCGATGGGCGCAGCATCTTTGCCGTTCCCACCGGGGCCACGCCCTTGGTGCACCCTGAAACATCGTCATTTGGAACCGCGAAGTCAACCTTGATTGGTCCGCAATAGAACGCAGACAGACTGGCGCGTGCAACGTTGAGCTGCAGGCCATTGACCGGGTCGGTGAACAGGATCGTGCCATCACCACTGCCGGAAGTGGGCTGAGTCTTGAGGCGGTAGGTCAGCGACTTGCGGGTCGTGTTCGATACCGTGATCGTTCGGGTAAGTGTTGCCCCCGGGGCGAGGTTGTCGCCCGCGAAGATGCGCACGTTCGTGATGCCATCAATTCCGACGCCGAAACCGACCGTTCGGGGCACTGCGACGACAAATGTTCCACCGGGTCGTATGGCGGATGCACTGACCGCACGCGTGGTCACGCCTGACTGCGCCGCGACTGGATCGAATGACGACATCGTTGCCACGAGCCGCCCGTTCGCAGCGTCGACACTCAGTCCGGTCACCGCTGGTTCAAACCAGTCGCGCGCACTCGGGCTCCACTTGAGGAGGCGAATGCTGTCGCGTGACACATCCCCACGGGCCAGTGGCTCGGAAAGGCGCGCAACGTCGAAGGGCATCTCAATGGTGATCGGACCTGTGAAAACAGCCGAGGTACTGATGTTGATCGGGTCTGAAAGGAGCAGTTCACCAGACGGAGGCGTGGCTACCGCGAATGGTGACCGGTCGCCATCCAGGGCGGTGATTCCGGTTTCCGTGACGAGATCAAAGGTCACCCGCGGCTCACGGCCGGTGTCTCCCGGTGCGGCGACCGAGACGGTATTGCCTCGGACGGTGTAACCCATCGGTGTGGCGGTCTTGGTTGGCGTCTGCGTAATCGTCGATGTGAGGGTCGGCGTCTGCGTGACGGTGAGAGTCGGCGTGGATGTCTGAGTGACCGTCGTGGTTGCGGTCACACTCGGGGTTGGCGTTGGCGTCACGGTCGTCGTGACGGTAGCGGTCGTGGTTTCGGTGACGGTGAGGGTCGGTGTGGGCGACACCGTGGTTGTTTCCGTCACGGTGACGGTCACCGTTTCCGTGACGGTAAGAGTTGGGGTGACGGTGGTGGTGACGGTTGTGGTTCCAGTCACGGTCAATGTCGGGGTGACGGTGGTTGTCTCGGTCTCGGTGGTGGTCATCGTTGTCGCGGGCGTCGGAGTTGGTGTCTCCGGTGCCGGGCTAGCGGATGCGGCTGGTGAAGGCGTGGCCGCACCTGCCGGGGTTGCGGTGCCATTCGCCCGTGCGGCAGCCAAAGCGGGCTGGACGGTTTCGGTGGCGGGAACCGTTGCCTTTGCACGGGGGGTCAGTTGGGCGGCGGCCGGGTCAAGCGTCTTGAGGGATGCAAGGTCTTGTGTTGGCAATGCACCGACGAGCGACGGTCTGGTTGGCGATGCGCCTCCATTGGCGGCAACGATTGCGGTCTGCGTTGCCCCGGCGGCTGCGGTCTTCTGGGCCGAGAACGTGGCTATCTGCATGCCTGCCTCGCCGGTCGGTGTTGGTCCGAGGAGGGCGGCGCTCAATGCGCCCTTGAATGGCAGCGAGTCGACGATCACAGGTTCGGCAAAATCCGACAGGCTGCCGTCACCTTTCGCGGTAAGACCAGTCTGTTGGGACTCGTTCGCCTTGATGTTGGCGGCGAACTGGGTCGACGACTTGATGGCACCGTCATCAATGACTTCACCCTGGATGTGATAGACGCCACCTGCGCCCGTTCCGGTGTAACTGGTGGTCAGGGCGCGATCCTTGCCTTCGACAAGTGCGAAGGTGATTACCTGCGGTTCACTTTGCGGGCCGGAATAGTCGGAACCGGGAATCTGGTTGACCATCTGGGCGCATGCAACTTCGCCTACCTTGACGCATCCTGTCGAGCGTCCCTTGTCATCGGTGACAAGGGGCACAGCGGGCGAGGCAAGGGTAAGACGCATCGCCCGCTTGGGTGGCGGGGCTGGCTGTGGCTGGGTTGGGGGCTGTCCCGGGGAGGCCTTGGACTCGAAGCCGGCCTTCACGATCACTGCACTGCCGGGAGGAGCGCCGGGTGGTGCCAACGCAACTTCACCCTCGCCGGTAGTGACGACAACCGACCCGTCGGGGTTCACGCCAACGGCAAACTCGGTGCCTCGCACAACGGCGACGGCAGACTGGGTCTCCATTGCGAAGGAACTGGCGGGGTCGAGAAGACGTGCGACCTTGGTCCACGTCTTGCCGACGACAATCTGGGTGCTGATCTCGGTGGTAACCCCGTTTGGGTTCTTCTCGATCTTGTTCAGGATGATCTCGGCCTCGTCCTCGATCGCGGTGGTGGAACCTTCGAAGTACGTGACAATGGCGGCGGCGTCCTTGGCGGCCCTGATGCTGTCGCCAGTTGTCAGTGTCTGCCCCTGGAGGCCCTCCTTCCAGTCTGGGGCGCCCTTCGGCTTGATCTGGACTTCGCCGGAAAGGATCGTCAAGGTGGTGGCGTCCGAGAGGGCAACGGCGATGGGCGGTCCGTCGGAGAAGAGGCCTCCGGTAAACGATGGGAAGTTTCGGTCTCCGGTAACGAAGAGCGCGACGATTGCGACAAAGGCAGCCACGGGTAACCCGTACACGACGGGCATGGGAATTGGCTTCTGCCCCGGCTTCTTGCCGAGGTTTCCGCCCTGTGGCTGCACTCTCGCGGGTGGTGGTGGCATCGGGTTTCCAGTGTCAGGACGGTGTCACGATGCGGATGCCGTCCGGGGAGTGTGACCGTCGCCACACCCGGCGCTGCCATTGTTCGAACGCCCACATCGCGGCCAGGATCAGGGCGGGGACGATGATGGTCAGGAGGCGTCCGGTTGGCGATTGGGCGAACATCAGCGCGTATCCGGCGAGGGGGACGTACCCTGAAACCCGCAGGACCGTCGCGCTTAGTGTCACCTCCCAGGGATCGTCAACCAAGTTGGCATCGCCTCGCGTCCGGGCAATGAGGGCACCGGCTACGCCCGTTAGGCGGACAATCCGGTGAGTGACGGCAATGTCTGGTTCTTCAGCGCGCTGGTAGGTGATGACGTCCCCGGACACGAGATCACCCTTTGGCACGGGTACTGTCACGACCACGGCTCCGACAGGAACCGCGGGCTCCATGGATGAAGACAGCACGATGAACGTCTGGTAGGGCAGGAATCGAGGTCCGACGGTCAGGATCAGGGTTGCCACAATCACAAAGGTGGCGAGTAGTACGCCGAATGTGCGAAGCGCGCTAGTGAAAGTGCGTCGCGAGAGGCGTCGGGAAACGGGTGCCCGTTTGACGGATTGGGTGGACAGGGATGCTTGAGAGCCGGTTGGCGGACTGTCAGGTTGCTGGTCGCTCACGATGCACCCTCTTCGTTGCCAATGCCTTGGCGCAAACCTGTTGGCTGGACCGTGCGCACAATCGTGGGGACGGCAAGTGACGTCGAGGTTGCTGCGGGTGCGCTTGTCGCTACGGGTACAGGGGTCGACGAGGCGACGGCGGTAGGGGCGGATGTCGCCGATGACACCGCTGTGGCGGCCGGAGCGGTCACGGTCGATGTGACAGGAACCGCCGTCGGCGATGCGCCTATGGGAGTGGCAGTGCCGGTCATCTCGGCCGTTGCCGATGGTGTCAGGGCAGCAGTGGCGACAGTCGTTGGCGCGGATGCGGTCGGTGTCAGTGTGGCAACGGTGACCGAAGAGGCGTCCGGAGTTTGCGTCGGAACCGGAGTCGTGCCCGCCGATGGCGCACCGGTCGTCTGGCTGACCTGTGTGGCGGTCGGGGCCACAGTTCCGCTGGTCGTCGGAGTCGCCGATGCACCTGCGTTTGGCGTTGCCGCGGTACCCGTGGTTGAACTTGGTGAAGCCAAGGGGGTTGCCGAGAAGGTGGCGGTTGCTACTGTCGTGGGCGTTGGGGTGACCGTTGACGCTGGAGCGGTGAACTGGATGGCGGGAGATGAGGCACTGACACGTCCGCCGAGGTCGTATGCCACGACGACCGCGCTGTAGGTGACACCGGGAACCAACGCGTCTGACGGAGAGTCGCTGCCTGTTTCAGTTCCTGCATCAATCACGATTTCCGGTGCGAACGCGCCTCCGGTGACCGGGGACAGAACGATGCGGTACCCGCCAATGGCCCGTGACGATGATGGCGACCACGTGAACCGATTGGTCGTAGCGCTGAATGCAAGGTTGCCTGGGGGGATCGGCGCCGGGTCGGTAAGCAGGACACTTCCCACCCCAGTTGTCGATTGCGCAAGAATGACGATTGTGCTGAATGGCGCGCCTGCTTGTGGTGCCTTGAGGTAGACGCGCGCCACGCCATTCGGATCCGTGACTGTCTGGAAGGTCCCGATTGTCGGATCGGCACAAGAGGCTGTCGCGCACAGTACAGCGCCGTAGACAGTTGGGTTCACGATCGCACGGATCGTGACCACGGCATTCGGGATTGGTCGTGTGCCTGATCCGTCGCGGCTCGGTGCAGTGACGGTGGCAACAATCAGGATTACCTCGTCACCTGCGAGGGGCGAGAGAACCGTGCGTGGCGTCCAAAGATCCTGGGCGCTGACCGACGTTACCGAGATCGATGGCTGATCCACGATGACTGGCAACACCGCGGTGCGCGCGTCCTGCCCAATCCCAGCGGAAACAGCCTCGTTCTGCACCGAAACAAAGTGGGTGCCGGAAGGCGTATCAGAGGGAACAGTCAGCGCGAGGCCTGACCAGTCGTCGCCACCAATCGTGGTCGTTGCTGACGCTATACCAACGGTTTTCGGCTCGTCAAAGAGCGCCCGGAGTGTCGTGTAGGACCCCTGGCGCCATGGGCCGCTCACGCTGCGGAGTGGCAGGGTTTCGCCCGAGACCACGTGTGGGCCATTTGCGCCGGTGACATTCAGCGCGTCATTGATCCCGAACGCGAGGACCGAAGATGTCGGCGTGAAGCGCCCGTTCGCACACTCAAGCGGAAATGTCGGTTTCCCGGCGGCTGAACGGGCGGCTGACGCCAGGCTAAACGCATATTGGAAGACACCGGGGAAGAGGACCCCTGACGTCGCGGGCTTGAGGCCGACACTGAGGGTGGTGGCCGGAGTGAATACGACCGCATTGTCAGTCGCATTCCACTTCGCGGTGAACGGAACACTCCCTGTTCCACACTCAGCGCCTGACATCACCGAAAATGCGGCCTCAACCGATGTTCTGTCCATCGGTTCCGCAAACGCAATCCCGACCACCGGCCCCGTCGCGGGCATGTATTCCTGACCGTCAAGGGCAGGAGTCTGCCAGCGGATTGGCACGGTGTCCGTTGGCATCTCGGTGGTGAATGACCAGGTCCCTTGCGCCGTGAAGGTCGGTGTGGCCATGCGATTGCCGGCAAGGTCGGTGACGGCGTTGACGCCATTCCTGAGTGTCACGGTGTACGTCGACGAGGCGAGACGGATATTGGGTTTGACTTCGAAAAGGACCCCGGCGCTTTGTTCCCACCGGGACTGGTTGGCGGTCACGGCGACGCATTGAGTTGGAGTGGCCGACGGAGCGAGACAGAACGACGCAGTTGTCGCTGCAAAGTCAACCGGTTCATTGAAGGCAACCGTGACCTTGGTGGTTGGTGGAGCAACGGCATCAGATGAGGGACTGTGGGCAACTACCTCCGGCCCGGTGGCGTCCGCGCCGGCATCGGTGCCGACGGAAATGAGCGGCGAAGGAAACCCCGTCTGGCGACTGACGGCTCGGACCCAATAGAAGTACCGAACATTGTCCCGCGTGCACGGTCCAGAGGAAGGACAAGGTGTCACCGTTGGAATGGCCGGGCCATCCACGAATGATCCGATACCAGAACCGTTGCTCACGACCGTGGCGTAAGGGGTCGCGTTCGGCCCGGGAGTTGCCGGAGATTCGCTTCGGTAGATGAGATACCACCCGGCCCATGATGTGGCGGCCGGGGTGACGGTGCCAATCGCACGTGGTTCAGTCCAAGCCAGACGGATTACTCCTCCTGCTCCTGGTGTGGTCACTGCTGCCTGTGGCGCAAGCACGGAAGGAACCCCGAAACTGTTTCCGGGGTTCGTGATCATTGCCATAAAGATGGCGCGCGTCGAGGCAAAGCTCGATGTCGAAAGGCACGCCACGGCAATCATCGCGATGAGTGCGACCTGAACGGCTCTACGCTGAATCCGGTCACTGATCAGTCTTATTGCCAATCCGAGGCTCACTGACGCAGCGGCGGTGGTTTTGCCTTTGATGTCGACCGGCGACCGCACCGTTTCCTACTGCCTCACTACCGTCGGAATGTAGCAAACCTTGCCATCGCGAGACGTGAAATAGTTCACGTTCCGTAGGACCTGGGGTTGCGTGGACCACCTTGTGAACCCGCGCATGCACGGGAAAACAGCCTCCCTTGGGGAAACGCGACTTGATTTCGCGCACGTCATGACGCAACTGACGGCAACACCGGCGCGGCGGGTTCGTTGAAGATTCACCATGAATGAAACGCATGATCCGAGCGTCTTGCACGGTGATGAATCTGGCGTTGGCACGATCACACCGGCGGAATACCGCGAACTTGTTGCGCGCCTCTCGAAGTTGGCGCGTGCGTACTACGTACTCGACGCGCCGCTCGTTTCCGACGAGGCGTACGACCGGCTTTACCGCACGGTTGAATCGGTCGAGACCCGAAACCCGTCGTGGGTACTGCCCGACAGTCCTACCCGGCGTATTGGCGGCCCGCCGCTTGCGGGGTTCCGGAAGGCGAGGCACCCAGCGCCGTTACTTAGTCTGGCGAATGTGTTTGACAACGACGGTCTGGTCGCATTCGATCGCCGGATTGGTCTCGCGGGTCCAAGTCCAGAGATCGCTCGCTACACGGTCGAGCCGAAACTCGATGGTCTCACCCTCTCCCTCCTCTACGCCGATGGACGGTTGGTGCGAGCGGCTACGAGGGGTGATGGTGAAATTGGCGAAGAGGTCACGGCCCAGGCAACGACCATCCGGACAATTCCTCTTGCCCTGTCCACGGGCACGACTGGTGCGTCGGACGTACCCCGTTTCCTGATGATCCGGGGAGAGGTCACGCTGCCACTCGACGCGTTCGCACGCCTGAATGAAGCGCGTGACGCCGCCGGTGAGGCCAACTATCAGAATCCGCGCAACGCCGCGGCCGGTAGCGTCCGACAGCTTGATCCCCGCGTCACGGCTGGGCG